>NZ_DDFB01000036.1:0-11741 GCF_002336885.1 Novosphingobium sp. UBA1939
CGGCGCGGCGCAGGCGCGCGAGCAGCCCCGGCGTGGCGAGCGTTGCGCGTCCGGCCAGCACATCGTCGGCCAGCGCGCGGTCCGCCGGATCGGGGCGACCGGCCAGTTCGCGCTGGACGATGCCCAGCGCGTTGCGCGCGACGGCCAGATCGAACCGGTCGCGCCCGTCCAGCCTGGGCTTGACTGCTTCGCCCAGCCATTCGGAAATCGCGGTGAGGATTTCGGCCGCGCTTGCCTCGCCGGCGGAACCGGCGGCGGGCGGAGGGGGAGGTGGCAGCGCGCGCGCGCGTTCGGCTTCGGGCGCGCCTTCTTCGAGCAGCAGCAGCAAGTCGAGCTCCTGCTCGCTGGTGCGGCGTGATATGACGACACGCTCCAGCGAACGGTCGGTGCGCGCGCGCCAGGATTGCGCCATCGCCATGCAGCCGAGCGCCCACCACACGGTGCGATAGACCAGCCAGAAGCGGAAGCGCACGGGATCGACGCTTTCCCCACCGGCGGCGCGGTAGGCGGCGAAATAGTGCTCCAGCGCGGCCAGGCCGAAGGCGGGGCGGTCGAGCCGGCCGAAGCGCCACACCGTCATGCAGCCATAGGCAAGGTCCTCGTGGCTGTCGCCCAGATGCGCCAGCTCCCAGTCCAGCACCCCGGAGAGGTGGCCCTGATCGACCAGGATATTGCCCAGCCGCAGATCGCCGTGGACCACGCGCGGCGGGCATGGCGGCGGAAGGTTGGCGCGCAGCCAGGCAAGGCCGAGCGCGATCACCGGGCGGTCGCCGCCGGCTTCTTCGAACTGCGCGGCCAGTCCTTCCACGCCTTCGGCCGGATCGAGCCGGGGCAGGAAGCCAAGCGGCGCGGTATCGAGCCGGTGAATCGCGGCCAGCGCACCCGCGATCTCTTCTATCAACCCGTCCGCCGCCTGGGCGAGAATGTCCGGCGGGCTGGCGGTGCCGGGCAGGCAGCGCATGATGAAGCCGATGCCGAAACCGTCTTCCGGTGTCAGCTCGGCGACGATTTCCGGCGCGGGCACACCGCCGGCATGGGCATGGCGGACCAGCGCGGCCTCTCCGTCCATGTGAAGCGCGCGCGTGGCGAGCCATTCCGCCGAAGGCGCGCGTCGCAGCACGAATCGTCCTTCGCCCTGCGGCCCCGCACAGCCGAACAGCCAGCTTTCCATATTGGCGCCGCCCGACAGGCGTTGCGGTGAAACGATCGTGCCGGCCAGCCCCGCCCGCGCCATGACGGCCCCGAGCCGCGCGACGAAATCGGCCGCGGCGCTTCCGGCTTCATCGTCGGAACCCGTGCCTGCCATTCGCCCTCTCCATCGTCCGGTTCGTGCCGGACGGGAGCATTATCTTAATCGATCGATTAAAGTCCAGCGGGAACCGCTGATTGCCAACTATTGCCGTTTTGCCGCGCCAAACGCCGACCAGCCGGGCGAGAGAGGCGACGGACCGTTTTGAAACGATCTTCGCCTAACATTTGCAATAAGTTAGATTCCAGTAACGATGGGTAAATCGGGTCGGGGTCATAACGGTCACATGAAGAGTCGCTTCACCAAGCTTCTGGCCGCCGCTGCGCTTGCCTTGCCGGCGCTGGGCGCCACGCCGGCGGTCCAGTCACGTCCGCCCGTCACGCTGCAGGATCAGCGTGACATCATCATCCAGCAGCAGATCGCCGCGATCGCCTCGCAAAGCCGGGGCCGGATCGGCGTGGCCGCGATGGACCTCGATGGTGGCGGGCAGATATTCCTCAATGGCGACATGCCGTTCCCCATGGCCAGCACCGCCAAGATCGCGGTGGCGGCCACGTTCCTCGAAGGCGTGGAGCAGGGGCGTTTCCGCCTCGATCAGCGTTTCCCGATGATGCTGTCGGTGGCCGAACGCGCCGGCGCGCGCAGCCCCATCGCTCCGGTGCGCGCCGGGCCGGTGATGACCGCGCAGGAACTCATGGAACTCATGATTACGCGCAGCAACAACCAGGCGACCGACGGGATCATCGCCGCGATCGGCGGCATCGCCCCGGTCAACCAGTGGTTGACGCGCAAGGGTATCGTCGGCCAGCGGCTCGACCACACGATGGCGACGCTGGTGCGCGACGATGGCAAGGTCAACCCGGCGACGGTGATCGATACCCGCACCAGCAGCACACCGCGCGCCATGCTGGCGCTGCTGGCCGCGATCGACCGCGGTGGTGCGCTCAATCCCGAAAGCCGCGCGGTTCTGCTCGATACGATGACGCGCACCAGCACCGGCCGCAACCGCATTCGCGCTGGCCTCCCCGAAGGGACGCTGGTGGCGCACAAGACCGGCACGCTGGCCGGCGTGACCGACGACGTCGGCATCGTGCGGCTGCCCGATGGGCGCCACCTTGCCATGGTGGTGTTCGTGGCGGGGCCGGAAGGCCACGGGCCGCACTCGGCGTTGATCGCGCAGGTCGCGCGCGTTCTGTACGATGGCTATAGCCAGCCGCTGGGCCGTTCGCTGCAGGAAGTCGCGCGCCGCTGAGGCATCGCACCGCGAAACAAGGGAGGCGTCGCGCAAGCGGCGCCTTTTTTGTTGGCGGTCATGGCGTTTGCTGCCCACCCCCAGCCCCTCCCGCGAGCGGGAGGGGAGAATAAGGGGCAGCCCCTCCCGCGAGCGAGAGGGGAGAATAAGGGGCAGCCGGTCGCGGGAGGGGGAGCGAGACTTGCGCTGCCGCAGGCGGCGTTAGTCGCAGCGGGGTGGGTTGTTCATGCTCCGCGTCCGCGCGCGATTCAGATCGCCAAAGAGAAAGGGGCGCGGCCGCAAGGCCACGCCCCTCTATCTGTATCCTGCCCTTGCGGGCGGGGATTACATCTTCGCGGCTTCGCTCGCTTCAGCCGAGGCGTCAGCAGCCGGAGCGCTGGCTTCAGCCGAGGCGTCAGCAGCGACGTCCGACGATTCAACAGCGGCTTCGGTGGCGGCTTCGGTAGCTTCCGGAGCCTTTTCGCCGCAGCCGGCGAGGGTGAAAGCGGTGCCGGCGACAGCGGCGAGGATGAGCTTGCGCATGCGTTACAATCCCTGGATTGAAGTGAACCGCGCCGGGCAAGCAGCCCGCCGCAAAGCCTACTCGTGGGGTAGACTTCGGGACCTCAATTAATCGGCAATTCATTCCCTTGCAAGCATAAGACGAACATGAAATGCCTTTCACCGTGCATCGCGCGGAGGAGGAAGGCTTTTTTCGTCGGTAGCGGGTGCGATAGTCCGCCCTGTACAAGCGGCGAGCCGTTCCCTCCGCAACCGGCCTCCTGCACCTTCCGTTCCGCCGCGCAAGCGGGTACACCGCCGCGATGGACGGCACCAACAGTTCCCGGCAGCATCTCTATCTGGTCGATGGCTCGGCCTACATCTTCCGCGCCTATCACCGCCTGCCCCCGCTCACCAACCCGCAGGGCGTGCCGGTGGGCGCGGTCTATGGCTACACCACGATGCTGTGGAAGCTGGCCGATGATCTCCACAAGGCGGACGGGCCGACCCACCTGGGCGTGATTCTCGACAAGGGCTCGATCTCGTTCCGCAATGATCTGTACGAGGCCTACAAGGCCAACCGCCCGCCCCCGCCCGAGGATCTGGTGCCGCAGTTCCCGCTGATCCGCGATGCCACGCGCGCGTTCAGCCTGCCCTGCATCGAGGAAGCCGGGCTGGAAGCGGACGACCTGATCGCGTCCTATGCCCGCGCCGCGGCCGCGCGCGGGTGGGACGTGACGATCGTTTCGTCCGACAAGGACCTGATGCAGCTGGTCGGCACCGCCGCCAACGGCGCGCGGATCGACATGCTGGACACGATGAAGAACCAGCGGATCGACGTGCCCGAAGTGATCGAGAAATTCGGCGTGCCGCCGGAGAAGGTGGGCGACGTTCTCGCGCTGATGGGGGATGCGGTGGACAACGTGCCCGGCATTCGCGGCATCGGCCCCAAGACCGCGTCGAAGCTGATCCAGGAGCATGGCGATCTCGAATCCGCGCTGGCCGCCGCGCCGGCGATGAAGGCGGGCAAGCTGCGGGAAAGCCTGATCGAACAGGCGCCGATGGCGCGGCTCTCGCGCGAACTGGTGGCGCTGAAGGAAGATTGCGACCTGCCGCTGCCGCTCGACGATTTCACGCTGGGCGCGATCCCGCCCGATCCGCTGGCGGCGTTCCTGGGCGAACACGGTTTCACCAGCCTGTTGCGCAAGCTGGGCGTGGGCGCGCTGGCCCCCGTGTCCGCCGCGCCGACGACCGGCGACGGCGCGGGGGCCGGAGGCGTGGCGCCGGTGCAGCCTGAAAGCGCGAACCGGCAGCCGCTGCCCGAATGGCCCGCGCCCGATCTGGGCCGCTATGCCTGCGTCCAGTCGATTGGCGAGCTGGAGCAATGGATCGCCCGCGCGTTCGAGGCGCGCGTGGTGGCGATCGACACCGAGACCAGCGCGCTCGATGCGATGGCGGCGGATCTGGTGGGGGTGAGCCTGGCGCTTGGCCCCAACGATGCCTGCTATATTCCGCTGGGCCATGGCGGCACCGACATGTTCGCGGAAAAGCCGGTGCAGGTGGACCGGAACGCGGCGCTGGCCGCGCTCAAGCCGCTGCTGGAAAGCGACGCGGTGCTGAAAGTGGGCCAGAACATCAAGTACGACCTCACCATCCTCGCGCGCGCGGGGGAAGCGGCCGGAGAAGCGGTCGGCGGCATCGCGGTCGCGCCGATCGACGATACCATGGTGATGAGCTTCTGCCTCGATGCCGGGCGCAGCGAAACCGGCCTGGCCGGGCACGGCATGGACGAGTTGTCGGAAAGGCACCTCGGCCACGCCACGATGAAGTTCAAGGACCTGTGCGGCACCGGCAAGAAGGCGATCTCGTTTTCCGAAGTGCCGCTGGCCGATGCCACGCGCTATGCCGCGGAAGACGCGGACGTCACCTGGCGGCTCCACCGCCTGTTCCAGCCTCGCCTGTCCGACGAGGGCGGCACGCGCATCTATCAGCGCGTGGACCGGCCGCTGATTCCGGTGGTGGCGATGATGGAGCGCAACGGTATCCGCGTCGACCGCGAGCGGCTGGCCGCGCTTTCAGCCGAGTTTGCCGCCCGCATCGCCGAACTGGAAACCGTGATTCACGCCAAGGCGGGAGGCCCGTTCACGATCGGCAGCCCCAAGCAGCTTGGCGAGGTGCTGTTCGACCGGCTGGGCTACAAGGGCGGCAAGAAGGGCAAGACCGGGCAGTATTCGACCGACCAGTCCGTGCTGGAAGGGCTGGCCGCGCAGGGCGCCGAAGTGGCGACGCTGGTGCTCGAATGGCGCCAGCTGTCCAAGCTCAAGTCGACCTACACCGAAGCGCTGCAGGCCGCGATCAATCCGGTGACCGGCCGCGTCCACACCAGCTACAGCCTGGTCGGCGCGCAGACCGGACGGCTCTCGTCGAACGAGCCGAATCTCCAGAACATCCCGATCCGCACCGAGATCGGCCGCCAGATCCGCGAGGCGTTCGTGGCAGAGCCGGGCAATGTGCTGCTGGCGGCCGACTATTCGCAGATCGAACTGCGGCTGGCCGCGCACATCGCCGACGTGCCGGCGCTCCGCGAAGCGTTCGCGGCGGGCGAGGACATCCACGCGCGCACCGCGACCGAGATGTTCGGCCATGTCGACCGCGACACGCGCGGGCGCGCCAAGACGATCAACTTCGCGATTCTCTATGGCATCAGCCGGTGGGGCCTGGCCGGCCGGCTCGGCACCTCGGCCGAAGAGGCGCAGGCGATGATCGATCGCTATTTCGAGCGCTTCCCCGGCATCCAGCGCTATATCCACGAGACGCTGGAGAGCGTGCGCGAGCGCGGCTATTCGGAAACCCTGTTCGGCCGCAAGACCTGGTTCCCGCGCATCAATTCCAAGAACCAGGCCGAGCGGCAGGGTAGCGAGCGCGCGGCGATCAACGCGCCGATCCAGGGCACCAGCGCCGACATCATCAAGCGGGCCATGGCGCGCATGATGCCCGCGCTGGAGGAGGCTGGGCTAGGTGGCGTCCGTATGCTGCTGCAGGTGCACGACGAACTGGTGTTCGAGGTGCCGGAAGGCGATGTCGAGGCGGCCAAGCCGGTGATCGAGCGGGTCATGGCGGGCGCTGCGGAACCCGCTGTAAAACTTTCGGTTCCGCTGGGCGTCGAGATCGGCACCGGCGCCAGTTGGGGCGCGGCGCACTGATCGCGGTAACGGTCTGCAAGTGCTTGTTGCAATGCGAAAATAATTAACCACTTCGGACTATTTTCCTGCTCCGGGCGCAACGGGCCGAAGGGGCGGCGAATGGACGCGATGGGTGGTTTCCCGGCAAACGACTGGGGTGACGGCGACGAGGGTGGCGGACAGGAGGTTTGGGAAGCCGGCCTCCTGCTTGATGCCACCCGCGCCGTTGCCGCCGCCGAGGAAGCCGCGCGACAGGCCGAGCAGCGGTTCCGCGAGGCGCTGGACGCGCTTCCGCAGGGCATCGTCTTTCTCGATGCCGAAGGGCGCTACATCCACTGGAACGAGGAATACGCGCGCATCTATCACCGGTCTGCCGACCTGTTCCGGCGCGGGGCGCGGCTGGTCGACACGCTGCGCGAAGGCATTGCCCGGGGCGACTATCCCGAAGCGCACGGGCGCGAGGAGGAATGGCTGGCCGATCGGCTCGACCGGCTGGAACACGCGGCCGATCGCCACGAACAATGGCTGTCCGACGGCCGCTGCATCATGATCGAGGAGCGCAAGACCAGCGATGGCGGCACCATCGGCCTGCGCGTGGACATCACCGAGATGAAGCAGCGCGAGGA
Organism: Novosphingobium sp. UBA1939; assembly: GCF_002336885.1. Classification (NCBI taxonomy): domain Bacteria; kingdom Pseudomonadati; phylum Pseudomonadota; class Alphaproteobacteria; order Sphingomonadales; family Sphingomonadaceae; genus Novosphingobium; species Novosphingobium sp. UBA1939. The sequence goes on from NZ_DDFB01000036.1 coordinate 6,790, forward strand.
ATCGTTTCGCCTGCTGTTCGAAAGCAATCCGGTGCCGCTGCTGGTCTATGATCCGGCGGAGGACGCGATCGTTTCGGCCAACGCCGCCGCCGCCGACCATTTCGGCTATGACCTTGCCGAACTGGCGCGGCTGCCGGCGGAACGCCTGTTCGCGGCCGAGGAATGGAGCGAGGCGCAGCGCCTGCTGGCGACGACCGGATCGCAGAAGGATCGCTTCTGGCGTCAGCTGCGCAAGGACGGGCAGGAACTCGAATCGGTCCTGTTCACGCGGCAGTCGATGCTCGATGGCCGGCTGGCCACGATCGCCTCGGTCTTCGACGTGACCGAGCGGCGCAAGGTGGAGGCACGCATCGCGCACATGGCGCGGCATGACGAGCTGACCGGCCTTGCCAACCGCGCGCACTGCCGCGAGCGGCTGCGCGATCTGCTGACCGGGGTGCGCCAGAACGGCCGGTCGGTGACCGTCGCGCTGATCGATCTCGATCACTTCAAGCCGATCAACGACACGTTCGGCCATCTCGTCGGCGATGCTCTGTTGGCGGAGGCGGCGCGGCGCATGGCCAGCCTGGTGCCCGACGATGGCCTGCTGTGCCGGATCGGCGGCGACGAATTCGCGGTGATCTTCGAAAGGCAGTCGCGCACGACGGTCGATTACGTCGCCAAGGCGATCATCACCGCGATGAAGGAGACTTTCAGCGTCAGCGGCTGTTCGCTGCATATCGGCGCCACGATCGGCATGGCATCGGCACCCGACGATACCGCCAACCCGGAAACGCTGCTGCGCTACGCCGATCTGGCCCTCTATGCCGCCAAGGCCGACCGGCGCGGCACGATGCGCCGCTTCGTGCGCGACATGGACGTCGCCGCGCAGGAAAAGAGCTTGCTGGAGGCCGATTTCCGCAAGGCGATCCGGCTGGGCGAACTGGCGGTCCACTATCAGCCGCTGATCGATCTCGCGACCGGCGAGGTCGAATGCTACGAGGCGCTGGTGCGCTGGCACCACCCCGTGCGCGGCATGGTGATGCCCGACGCGTTCATCGGCCTGGCCGAGGAAATCGGCCTGATCGACGTGGTCGGCCAGTTCGTGCTGCAGAGTGCCTGCCGCGAGGCGATGATGTGGCCCGCGCACGTCAAGCTGGCGGTCAATGTCTCGCCCATCCAGTTCCGTTCGCCCAACCTGCTGGGCATCGTGGTGCAGGCGCTGTCGTCGGCGGGCATGGACCCGCGGCGGCTGGAGCTGGAAATCACCGAAGCCGTCCTGATGGAAAAGGGGCCGCAGGTTTCCGGCATGATCGCATCGATCCGCGCGCTGGGCGTGGGCATATCGATGGACGATTTCGGGACCGGCTACAGCTCGCTCAGCTATCTGCTGAGCTACCCCTTCACCAAGATCAAGATCGACAAGTCCTTCGTGCGTGACTTGCATCAGGAGCCCAATTCGCAGGCGGTGGTGCGCGCGATCATCGGTCTGGGCCACAGCCTGGGCCTGACCGTCACCGCCGAAGGCATCGAGGAGGAAACGGTGCTGGATTACCTGCGCGGCGAAGGATGCGCGCAGGGGCAGGGCTACCTGATCGGCCGGGCGCGGCCCGCGAACGAACTGGGCATGACGCGCGCGATCGCGAAAGACGCGGGCTGACCCACCCGACGGGGCGGACAGGCACAACTGGGTCCGATTTGGCGGTGTCGGCCGCTGGCGTCTTGGCATCGCCATGGCGCTCCGCAATGCTTCCCGCCCGGCCACGCGGTGCCGTTGGGAAGCGACGGGGGACCGATGGTCGCGCTGGTTTCGACAGTGGCCTATCTGGGGCTGGACGCCCGCGCGGTGGAAGTCCAGTGCCAGATCGCGCCGGGCCTGCCCGCGTTCCGGCTGGTCGGCCTGCCCGACAAGGCGGTGGGCGAAAGCCGCGAGCGGGTGCAGTCCGCGCTCGCCGCATTGGGGCTGGCNNTGCCGGTCGCGCTGGCGCTGCTGGCGGCGATGGGCGTGGTCGATCGCGAACAGATCGCGGACTATCTGGCCGTGGGCGAACTGGCGCTGGACGGGCGGATCATCGCCAGCCCCGGAGTACTTCTGGCGGCGCTTCATGCCAGCGGGGCGGACAAGGGCCTGATCTGCCCCGCCGCGCAAGGCACCGAGGCGCGCTGGGCCAGCGGGATCGACGTGATCGCCGCGCCAAACCTCGTCTCGCTCCTCAACCACCTGAAAGGCACGCAGCGCTTGCCCCCGCCTACGCCGGGCGAGGCCGATCCGCCGCGCCGCATGGCAGACCTGCGGCAGGTGAAAGGCCAGGAAACCGCCAAGCGCGCGCTGGAGATCGCGGCGGCAGGCGGGCACAACCTGCTGATGATCGGCCCGCCGGGCGCGGGCAAATCGCTGATGGCATCGTGCCTGCCCGGCATCCTGCCCGAACTGACGCCGGCCGAGGCGCTGGAAGTCTCGATGGTCGCTTCGGTCGCCGGGCTGCTGGAGGACGGGCGGATCAGCCGCGCGCGCCCGTTCCGCTGCCCCCACCATTCCGCCTCGATGGCGGCCCTGACCGGCGGGGGCCTGCGCGTGCGGCCGGGCGAGGTCAGCCTGGCGCACCTGGGCGTGCTGTTCCTTGACGAACTGCCCGAATTCCAGCGCGCGGTGCTCGATTCGCTGCGCCAGCCGCTGGAAGCGGGCGAAGTCTCGGTGGCGCGGGCCAATGCCCATGTCACCTTCCCCGCGCGCGTCCAGCTGGTCGCGGCGATGAACCCGTGCCGCTGCGGCCATCTCGGCGATCCGGCGCTCGGGTGCAGCCGCGCGCCGAAATGCGCGGCGGACTACCAGTCCAAGGTGTCCGGCCCGCTGCTCGACCGGATCGACCTGCATGTCGAGGTCGATCCGGTGTCCGCGGCCGATCTCGCCTTGCCGCCGCCGGCGGAAGGATCGGACGAGGTGGCCGCCCGTGTGGCGGCCGCGCGCGCGATCCAGACGGCGCGGCTGGCGGGCAGCGGGCGGCGCAATAATGCCGAGCTCGATGGCGAGTTGCTCGATTGCCACGCCACCCCGGACGAGCCGGGCCGCAGGCTGCTGTTGCAGGCGGCGGAAGCGATGCGGCTGTCGGCGCGGGGCTATACCCGGATGCTGCGTGTGGCGCGCACGATCGCCGATCTCGGCGGCTCGGAGACGGTCGGCCGCGTCCACGTCGCCGAAGCGCTCAGTTATCGCCGCATGGCGCCGCGCGCGTGACGTCTTGAAGCTGGACGATCGTCCGAATTTGCGGCAACTCTCCTCTCGCTGGCGATTGTGCGGAGGAGCGGCGGGATGCGCGGATTGCGGCGGAGCGGTATTCGGGCATCGATGATGGTGGCTCTGGCGATCGCGCCGCTCGCCCTGTGGTCCGGCCCCGTCGGCGCGCAGGAGGACCATTCGGGCCTCACCCGCGAAACCTACCGCAAGACCTGCCTGCTCTGCCACAGCAAGGCCGCGCCCGAGGGCGTGGCGCCATGGATCCTCGAAGGGCTGCGCCCGGTACCGGGATTGAAGCCCGCCGATGCCATGCCGGGCGTCACCTGCTGGCGCCGCTGCGAGATTTGCAAGGGCCGGCATGTGCCGGAAGCGAAACGCTGAGAATCCCGGACGCCGGGGATCAGCGCCCCGCCATCGCCTTGGCCTTGGCCAGATAGGTGCGTCCGATCCGGAGCGGCGTGCCATCCGCCAGTTCCGCCGACCAGACGCCAAGGCCATCGTGCCGCAACCCGTTGATCCGGTCCCGTCGCACGATCGTCGAGCGGTGCAGGCGGATGAAGCGATCGGGATCGAGCCGGTTTTCCAGGCCCTGGATCGTGTGCAGCATCAGGTAGCTGCGTGGCCCCACGTGCAGCCGCACATAGTCGCGCTCGGCATCGATGCGCTCGATGTCGGCGGCGGCGACGCGGACCAGTTCGGAGCGGTGCGGCACCCAGAATTCCTCGATCCAGTCACCCTTGGACGGCGCGGCGGCCGATGGTTCCGTGGTGGGGGTGGCGGCTCCATTGGCGATCCGGGCCAGCGCGCGCTCGATCGCGCGTTCCAGCCGGTCCTGCGCCACAGGTTTCAGCACATAGTCCACCGCATCGAGGTCGAAGGCTTCCACGGCGAAGTGATCGTGCGCGGTCACGAAGATCACCGCCGGCCGCTGCGCCTGGCCGGAAAGCTGGCGCGCCACCGAAAGGCCGTCCACTTCGGGCATCGTCATGTCGAGCAGGATCAGGTCGGGCGCTAGTGCCTCGACCAGCCGCAGTGCCGCCGCGCCATCGCTGGCGGTGCCGACCACGGTGATCGCGGGCAGGCGCGAACAGAGGATCTGCATCCGTTCCACCGCCAGCGGCTCGTCGTCCACGATCAGCGTTCGCATACCGTTTCCTCCCGTCTGTTCTTCCATGCCCGTTCAGCAGTTCCCGCCGTCCACGCGGGGGATGGTGAGCACCGTGGCATAGCCCCCCGCCGGCAGGGGGCCGCTATCGACATGCGCGAAATCGCCGAAGCGCGCGGCCAGCCGGTTGCGCACGTTGGCAAGGCCAATGCCGGTGCCACCGTTTCCGCTGGCCTTGCCCGGCCCGTCGTCGGCCACGGTCAGCACCAGCAGCCCGTCGGCCTCGCGCGCGCTGATGCGGATGGTGACCGGCCGCGTGGTGGCGGAGACGGCATATTTGATGGAGTTTTCGACCAGCGGCTGCAGGATCATGCCGGGCACGCAGGCTTGGGCAAGGTTTTCCGGCACGTCGAATTCGGTACGCAGCCGGTCGGGAAAGCGCACCGCCTCGATTTCGAGGTAGTGGCGCTGCAGCGCGATCTCGTCGGCCAGCGGCACGTCCGACGTGGGATCGGCGGCCAGGCTGTGGCGGTAGAAGCTGGAGATCGTCTGGATCATCCGTTCGGCCTGTTCGCCGCGCCCTGTCATGACCAGCGCGGACAGCGAATTGAGCGTGTTGAACAGGAAATGCGG
>NZ_DDFB01000089.1:0-12928 GCF_002336885.1 Novosphingobium sp. UBA1939
CAGCCGGCCGCCAAGGCCGACGCCGGTGCCGAAAAGAGCAGCTACGTTCCGGCCAAGCCCACGCCGGGCAAGGGCCAGCCAGTTGCCGGCGCGCTGTCCTTCCAGGACCAGTATTCGATCACGGGCCAGCAGGCGCTGCGCATGTACGATTACGTGCTGATGCCGATCATCACCGTGATCACCCTCTTCGTGCTGGTGCTGCTGCTGTTCGTGATGGCGCGCTTCCGCCGCGGCGCCAATCCGGTCGCGTCGAAGACCAGCCACAACACGCTGATCGAAGTGATCTGGACCCTGCTGCCGGTGCTCATCCTGGTGGTCATCGCCGTGCCGTCGATCCGCCTTCTCGCCGCGCAGTACACGCCGGCGCCGAAGAACGCGCTCACGGTCAAGGCCACGGGCTACCAGTGGTACTGGGGCTATACCTATCCCGATAACGGCGGCTTCGAAGTGATCTCGAACATGCTGCCGGACGAGGAAGCGCTGAAGCGTGGCGAGCCGCCGCAGCTTGGTGCCGATGCGCGCATGGTCGTGCCCTATGGCGAACCGATCCGCATGCAGACGGTGGGCGCTGACGTGATCCACTCGTTCGCCGTGCCCTCGCTGTGGTTCAAGCTGGACGCGGTGCCGGGCCGGATCAACGAGAAGGAACTCTTCATCAAGGAACCGGGCGTGTACTACGGCCAGTGTTCCGAACTCTGCGGCGTTCGCCACGGCTACATGCCGATCGTGGTCGAAGCCGTCAGCCGGCCGCAGTTCGAAGCCTGGGTGAAGGCTCAGGGCGGCACCGCCGCTCCGGCCGCCGCCGCTCCCGCCGCGGATGCGTCCGCTCCCGCTGCCGACGCTTCCGCGTCGCCGGCCGCGTAATTCAGGAAAGGGGTAGACCGTCATGGCCACCATTCCCGCAGACCACGAAGGGTTCGATGCGCATCACCACCACGATGCGCACGATCACGATCACAAGCCGAGCTTCTTCGCTCGCTGGTTCATGTCCACCAACCACAAGGACATCGGCACGCTCTACCTGATCTTCGCGATCTTCGCGGGCATCGTAGGCGGCGCCGTGTCGGGCATCATGCGCGCCGAACTGGCCCAGCCGGGCATCCAGTATCTCGGTGCCGTCGCCAGCTTCCTGGGCGAAAAGAATCCCAGCTTCGACCAGCAGCTCCACCTGTGGAACGTGCTGATCACCGCGCACGGCCTGATCATGGTGTTCTTCATGGTCATGCCGGCGATCATCGGCGGCTTCGGCAACTGGTTCGTTCCGATCATGATCGGCGCGCCGGACATGGCCTTCCCGCGCATGAACAACATCTCGTTCTGGCTGACCTTCGTCGGTTTCTGCTCGCTGATGTTCTCGGCCTTCGTGCCGGGGGGCGTTGGCAACGGCGCGGGCACCGGCTGGACGGTCTATGCCCCGCTCTCGACCTCGGGCTCTGTCGGGCCGGCCGTCGATTTCGCGATCTTCTCGCTGCACCTTGCGGGCGCGGGTTCGATTCTGGGCGCGATCAACTTCATCACCACCATCTTCAACATGCGCGCGCCGGGCATGACCCTGCACAAGATGCCGCTGTTCGTGTGGTCGGTGCTGGTCACCGCGTTCCTGCTGCTGCTGTCGCTGCCGGTTCTCGCCGCCGCGATCACCATGCTGCTGACGGACCGCAACTTCGGCACGACGTTCTTCGATCCCGCCGGCGGCGGTGATCCGATCCTGTACCAGCACCTGTTCTGGTTCTTCGGGCACCCCGAAGTGTACATCATGATCCTGCCGGGCTTCGGCATCATCAGCCAGATCATCTCGACCTTCTCGAAGAAGCCGGTGTTCGGCTATCTCGGTATGGCTTACGCCATGGTCGCGATCGGCGTTGTCGGCTTCATCGTGTGGGCGCACCACATGTACACCACCGGCCTCGACGTGAACACGAAGATGTACTTCACCGCGGCGACCATGGTCATCGCGGTGCCCACGGGCATCAAGATCTTCTCGTGGATCGCGACGATGTGGGGCGGCAGCCTCGAATTCAAGTCGCCGATGGTCTGGGCGATCGGCTTCATCTTCCTGTTCACCCTGGGCGGCGTGACCGGCGTGGTGCTGGCCAACGGCGGCATCGACGATAACCTCCAGGATACCTACTACGTGGTGGCGCACTTCCACTACGTGCTGTCGCTGGGCGCAGTCACCTCGCTCTTCGCCGGGTTCTATTACTGGTTCCCGAAGATGAGCGGCCGGATGCACTCCGAATTCCTGGCGCACCTGCAGTTCTGGGTGTTCTTCGTCGGCGTGAACCTGATCTTCTTCCCGATGCACTTCCTGGGCGCGAACGGCATGCCGCGTCGCTACCCCGACTATGCTCCGGCGTTCGAACACTGGAACAAGGTCGCCACCGACGGCTACATGATCATGTCGGTCAGCATCGTGATCTTCCTGATCAACATCGCCTACGCCTTCCTGGCCGGCAAGAAGGCCGAAGCCAACTACTGGGGCGAAGGCGCGACGACGCTGGAATGGACCCTGTCCAGCCCGCCGCCGTTCCACCAGTTCGAAACCCTGCCGGTGATCGACGCCAAGGCGGCGCACTGATCGGCGGTTTCGCCTGAACCATGACAAGAGGCTCCGGAGCGATCCGGGGCCTCTTTTCTTTTGCGCTGGCCTTTTTCACGCGGCGTGGGATTATAACTTTCGTTGCGGCAATCGGGGGCAAGGCGATGCGGCGGATCGGGTATGCGGTGGCAGGCGTTCTTGCGGCGGGGTTCGCGCTTCCGGTACCCGCCCGCGCGGCGATGACGCGGACGGAGGCGATGCAGCTCTATGCCGCCGGCGGGTTTCCGATCAGCGCGAACGGCGATCACCCGACCAACCGCTGCGGCGCGGCCGCCAGTCCGCGCATCACCTTTGTCGACATGAACGCCGACGGGCGCAAGGAAGCGCTCTTCATCGATGCCGGCCCTTGCTACAAGCCCGACGGGCGCTGGTACGCGATCGCCACGCAGGCGCCGGATGGCCGGTGGCGCCGCATTCTGGAAGGGCAGGGCACCGTTGCCACCACCGGCACCGCATTCGGCGGCTGGTTCGTGCTGTCCACCACCAGCGGTGGGCGGACCGGGCAACTGCGCTTCGATGGCACGGTCTATCGTCCGGCCGAGATGGTCACCGCCGGAGCGCCGCCCCGGCCTCAGGCGGCACCGCGCGGTCCGGTGACCGGCGACGCCGCGATCTTCGCCGCCGCCGGCTTCCGGCAGGTGCGCGGGCGCTGGGAAAGCGGTTGCAACGATGGCAACGACGATGGTGCGACCTACGAACCCGGCCGGATCGACCAGCGCCGCGATCTCAACGGCGATGGCCGCCCCGATGCGGTGATCGTGGAAGGCGGGCTGTTCTGCTATGGCAATACCGGGGCCGCCTTCTGGATCGTGGCCGGGCAGGCGAACGGCGGCTGGAAGCTGATAGCGAACGAGGTCGGCATCCCCGATTTCAAGGCGGCCCGTGGGGTCGGTGGCTGGCCGGACATCGAGGTCGGCGGCCCCGGCTTCTGCTTTCCGGTGATCCGCTGGAATGGGACGATCTATGCCCGCAACCGCCTAGAGTACGACGGCAAGCCCTGCAAGCCACCGCGCTGACGCGCGGGTGGCGCATTGTTCTCACCGGCTTTCCCTTCCGCGCGCGCGGGACTATAGCGCGCGCACGATGGATGCCGCCAAGACCCTGACGCTGCCTGCCGACTGGCGGGATTTCTTCGCGCTGACCAAGCCGCGCGTGATGACGCTGGTGATCTTCACCGGCCTGTGCGGCCTGCTCGCCGCGCCGGGGGACATCCATCCCGTGCTGGGTTTCACCGCGATCCTGTGCATCGCCGTGGGCGCGGGCGGGGCCGCCGCGCTCAACCAGTGGTGGGAAGCGGATATCGACGCGGGGATGAAGCGCACGCGCGAACGGCCTTTGCCGGCCGGGCGCATGGATCGCGAATCCGCGCGCGATTTCGGCTTCGCGCTGGCCGGTGCCTCGGTCATGGTCATGGGGCTGGCCAACGGCTGGCTGGCGGCGGCGATCCTGGCGGTGTCGATCTTCTACTATGCGTGGATCTACACCGTCTGGCTCAAGCCGCGCACGCCGCAGAACATCGTCATCGGCGGCGGGGCGGGGGCCTTTCCGCCGCTGATCGGCTGGGTGGCGGTCACGGGCCATGTCACGCTGATGCCGGTGCTGCTGTTCCTGATCATCTTCTTCTGGACGCCGCCGCATTTCTGGGCGCTCGCGCTGTTCGTGCAGACGGACTACGCCAAGGTCGGCATTCCGATGATGCCGGTAGTGGCGGGCGAAAAGGCCACGCGCCGCCAGATCCTGGCCTATGCCGTGTTCCTGCTGCCGCTGACGCTGGTGCCATGGTTCATCGGCGGCACGGGGCTGGTCTATGGCCTGTCGGCGCTGGTGCTGGGGCTGGTGTTCGTGGCGCTCTCGGTCCGCGTCGGCCTGCGCACCAGCGTGCCGGACGATGGCATGAAACCCGAAAAGCGCCTGTTCGGCTATTCAGTGCTCTATCTCTTCGTGCTTTTTGCGATGCTGGTTGCCGATCGCATCGCCACGGTGCAAGGCTGGCAAGCATGAACCCCAATGACGATCACCTGAGTCCCGCCGAAAGCGAAGCCTATCGCGCGCGGCAGCGTGCCCGCAGCAAGGTGCTGGGCCTGATCCTTGGCGCGCTGGCGGTGCTGTTCTTCGCGATCACGATCGTGAAGATGAGCGTCCACGCATCGGGGCAGATGTAAGCGTGGCCACCGCGACGCAAGGCCGCGGCAGCAACCGCAAGGTCGCGCTGATCGCGGCGGGCGGGGCGCTGGCGATGCTGGGGCTGGGCTATGCCTCGGTCCCGCTCTACCGCCTGTTCTGCCAGGCGACCGGTTTCAACGGCACCACGCAGCGCTCCACCGCCGCGCAGGCCGATTCGGTCAAGGTCACCGCGCGGCCCGTCCGCGTGCGCTTCGATGCCAACGTGGCCAGCGGGATGCCGTGGCAGTTCCGGCCGGAACAGGTGACGCAGGACGGGCGCATCGGCGAACGCAAGATGGCGTTCTTCATCGCGAAGAACACTTCCGCCCACCCGATCATCGGGCGTGCCACGTTCAACGTCACGCCCGAACAGACCGGCGCCTATTTCCACAAGATCCAGTGCTTCTGCTTCAACGAACAGCGGCTGGAACCGGGTCAGGAAGTGCGGATGCCGGTGATCTACTATGTCGATCCGGCGATGCTGGACGATGCCAACGCCAAGGATATCGGCGAAATCACGCTGAGCTATACCTTCCACGAGGCGGCCGGGACCGCGCCCGTGCCGGCGGCGAAGTAGGGTGGTGGCGCTAAGTCGGGAAAGGGGCCGAAAGCCACTGGACCGCGCCGTTCGCTGGCGATAAAGGCCGAAATTGAGTTGCGTCTGGATCATGTCCGGATGCCATGAGAAATTTGGGGGAATCAGACCATCATGGCTGGCGCTAAGAACCACGATTACCACATTCTGCCGCCGGATATCTGGCCGCTCACCGGCGCGCTTTCGGCGCTGACCATGACCAGCGGCGGCGTGCTTTTCATGCACAGCCTGCCCGGTGGCAAGGCGGTGATGCTGCTGGGCCTCCTGGGCGTTCTCCTCACGATGTTCTCGTGGTGGGGCAAGGTCATCAAGGAAGCGCACGCGGGCGATCACACCCCGGTGGTGCAGCTGCACCAGCGCTACGGCATGATCCTGTTCATCGCTTCGGAAGTGATGTTCTTCGTCGGCTGGTTCTGGGCCTTCTTCGATTTCTCGCTGTTCCCGTCGACCATCAACGTCGACGTGATCGGTGGCCAGTGGCCGCCCAAGGCGATCGAGGCGGTGATGGACCCGTTCGATCTGCCGCTGCTGAACACGCTGATCCTGCTGTGCTCGGGCTGCACGCTCACCTGGGGCCACCACGCGCTGATCCACGGTGATCGCGATGGCCTGAAGAAGGGCCTGTGGGCCACGATCCTGCTGGGCCTGCTGTTCAGCTCGATCCAGGCTTACGAATACGCGCACGCGCCGTTCGCCTTCGGCAAGAACACCTATGGTTCGGCCTTCTACATGGCCACCGGGTTCCACGGCTTCCACGTCATCGTCGGCACGATCTTCCTGATCGTCTGCCAGGTGCGCGCCTACAAGGGCGATTTCACCCCTCGCCAGCACTTCGGTTTCGAAGCGGCCGCGTGGTACTGGCACTTCGTTGACGTGGTGTGGCTGTTCCTGTTCGTCGCGATCTACGTCTGGGGCGGTTGGGGTTACCCGACCCACTGATGCCGCATCCGGCCGATCAGGCGGAATCGAAAGGGCAGTCCGGAATTCTCCGGGCTGCCCTTTCCGCATCCTGCCCCCGCTGTGGCGCGCGCACGCTGTTCGCCGGGCCGGCGACGTTCGCCCCGCGCTGCCGCGCCTGCGGGCAGGATTTCGCCAGCCATGAATTGCAGGGGCGCCAGCTCTACCCGGTGATGCTGCCGGTCACGGTGCTGCTGATCCTGGTGGCACTGCGGCTGGACGATATGGTGCGCTTTCCGGTCTGGGTGCTGGCGCTGGTCTGGCCCCTGCTGGCGGCCGGCGTGGTCACGCTGGCGCTGCGCGTGGCCAAGGCGGCGCGGCTGGTGCGCCGCTTGCGCCGGGAGGGCGGCGCATGATCCGCCGCATCCCCATCGTGCCCACGCTGGTCGTGCTGGCGGCGGTCGCCACGATGATCGGGCTGGGCGTGTGGCAATTGCAGCGCCGGGCGTGGAAGGAAGCGCTGATCGCGCGCTACGCCGCGGTGCGCGTGGATAGCGCCGAGGTGCCGTGGCCGCGCGATCCGCAGGCGATCGAAGCCGCGCTGTATCGCCGCAGCACGGTGTGGTGTGACCAGGTGCTGGCCACCACCGCCATCGCCGGCCGCAGCGCGCGGGGGGAACAGGGCGTGGCGCAAGTTGCCACCTGCCGCATCGACGGCGGCGGGCAGGTCGATGTCGCGCTGGGGTGGGCGTTGCAACCAGCGCCGGTATCGTGGACGGGCGGCAAGGTCAGCGGCATCGTCGCCTCCGGCGCGGGGCACAGCGCGCGCCTGATCGCCGATCCGCCGCAGGCCGGGCTGGCGCCTTTGGCGCGTCCGGACCCGCGCGACATTCCCAACAACCACCTGGCCTATGCCGTGCAGTGGTTCCTTTTCGCCACGGTCGCGGCGGTAATCTATGCCCTTGCGCTTGCGAAGCGGCTTGCCGGGCCGGGCCGGCGCGGCTAACCGCGCCGCAAGCCGGGGCATGTAAGGATTCTGCCATGAAGTACATAAGCACGCGCGGCAACGCGCCCGCGCTCGACTTCCAGGGCGCCACCCTGGCGGGCCTCGCGTCCGATGGCGGGCTTTACGTGCCGGAAACCTGGCCGACCTTCACCGAGGCGGAAATCGCCGCCATGGCCGGGCTGCCCTATGCCGAACTGGCGGCGCGGGTGATGCAGCCCTTCGTCGGCGATTGCCTCACGCCGGAGCGGTTGCTGGAGCTGTGCCGGCAGGCCTATGGCCGTTTTGCCCATGTCGCGGTCACGCCGCTCAAGCAACTTGATGAAAAGCAGTGGGTGCTGGAACTGTTCCATGGCCCCACGCTGGCGTTCAAGGACGTGGCGCTGCAACTGCTGGGGCTGCTGTTCGAGGAGTTCCTCAGCCGCCCGAAGGCCGATGGCGGCGATCAACATATCACCATCGTCGGCGCCACCTCGGGCGATACCGGTTCCGCCGCGATCGACGCGGTGGCGGGCCGCGCCGGGGTCGATATCTTCATGCTGCATCCGCACGGCCGGGTCAGCGACGTGCAGCGCCGGCAGATGACCACGGTGCTGGCGCCGAACGTCTACAACATCGCCATCGACGGCAGCTTCGACGATGCGCAGGCGATGGTGAAGCGCATGTTCAACGATGCCGCGATGACCGGCCGCTTCGCGATCAGCGCGGTCAACTCGATCAACTGGGCGCGCCTGATGGCGCAGGTGGTGTACTACTTCGCCGCCGCGCTCCAGCTTGGCGCGCCGCAGCGCAAGGTGGCCTTCAGCGTGCCGACCGGCAATTTCGGCGATGTCTTCGCCGGCTATGTCGCGGCGAAGATGGGCCTGCCGATCGAGCGGCTGATCGTCGCCACCAACGTCAACGACATCCTGCACCGCGCGCTTTCGAGCGGGGATTATTCGGCCAGCACCGTTACGCCCACCGCCGCCCCTTCCATGGACATCCAGGTTTCGTCGAACTTCGAACGCCTGCTGTTCGATGCCGCCGGGCGCGATGGCGCCGCGCTGGCCGCGCAGATGAAGGGCTTTGAAGCGACGAAGGCGATGCAGCTGACCAACACCCAGCGCGAAAGCATCGCCGCGCTGTTCACCAGCGCCCGCGCCGACGCCAACGACATGGCCCACGCGATGCGCTGGGCGCACGAGGCGACGGGTGAAGTGCTCGATCCGCACACCGCGATCGGCCTGCACGGTGCGCGCACGGCGCAGGGTATCCCCGCCGGGGTTCCCGTGGTGACGCTGGCGACCGCGCATCCGGCCAAATTCCGCGATGCGGTGGAGCGCGCCACGGGCGTCCGCCCCGCGCTGCCGACGCGGATGGGCGACCTGTTCGAGCGCGAGGAATCCTGCGCGCACCTGCCGGGCGATTACGATGCCGTCGCCGCGTGGATCGCCGAACGCGCCACGCCGCGCCACGGCTGACGGGACGCGGGAAAGCGCATGGCCCGGCTCGATTCCGCGCCCCGCCTGATGATCGGGCAGGGCTGGCCCGATTTCGGGCTGGTTGACAGCGGACACGGGCGCAAGCTGGAACGCTATGGGCGTTACCGCTTCATCCGGCCCGAACCGCAGGCGCTGTGGACGCCGCGCCAGGCCGACTGGACGGCGGACGGGGAGTTCGTCCCCGGTTCCGACGAGGACGGCGGCGGGCGCTGGATGTTCGACCGGCCGGTGCCGCGCGAAGGCTGGGACCTGACGCGGGGCGAAGTGCGCTTCACCGCCTCCTGCACGCCGTTCCGCCATCTTGGCTTCTTCCCCGATATGGCCCCGGTGTGGGATTGGATGGGGGACCGGCTGGAAGGCAAGTCCGACGCCTCCACGCTCAATCTGTTCGGCTATACCGGCGTGGGCACGCTGTCCCTGTCGGCGTTCGGGCCGGTCACGCACGTCGATGCCTCGAAGAAGTCGGTCGCGCAGGCGCGCGCCAATGCCGCGCTTTCGGGCATGGCCGAGCGGCCGGTGCGCTGGATCGTCGACGATGCCGCCAAGTTCGCCGCGCGCGAAGTGCGGCGCGGGCGGCGCTACGACGGGATCATCCTCGATCCGCCCAAGTTCGGCCGGGGGCCGGATGGCGAGGTCTGGCGGCTGGAAGAGAACCTGCCGGGCCTGATCGCCGATTGCCGGCACCTGCTCGATGCCGAAAGCCGCTTCCTGTTCCTGACGGTCTATGCGGTGCGGATGTCCTCGCTCGCCATCGCCGGCCTGCTGGCCGAAGCGCTGGCCGATCTGCCCGGCACGATCGAACACGGCGACCTCGCGATTCGCGAGGATGGCGACGACGGACGCCTGCTGCCGACCGCGATCTTCGCGCGGTGGAACCCGCAAGGCGCGTAACCGAGGCCGGCCTGATCTGGACGGCACCGTTCTCCATCGTCATTGCGAGGGGCAAAGCCCCGCAGCAATCCAGAGCGGCACGCGGGACTCTGGATTGCTTCGCTACGCTCCCAATGACGAAGCGGCGTAACACTGCCAGGGGCCGCCAGCGCGTAACGGTGGACTTTTCCCGCGCGCGCTGCCAAATGCCGCGCCGTGTCTGACAGCCTCATCCTCGAAGTCGCCAACATCGAAACCGACGTGCTCACCGGGATCTACTCGGAGGAGACCGGGCGGCCGCAGCCGCTGCGCATCTCCATCCAGGCCTGGCTGACGCCGCGCGACGGCTATTCGCCCGATTGCCCGCTATCGGCGAGCAAGAACTACATGGACCTCAAGTTCGCCGCCTCGGACGGGCTGCCCAAAGACGTCCATTTCAAGCTCATCGAGGCGGTGGCCGACCACATCTGCGAAACGCTGTTCCTGCAGGATACGCGGATCGAGCGGATCGCGGTGAAGATCGTCAAGCTGGCGATCAGCGAGAACGGCGAGGAAATCGGCATCACGCTCACGCGCGAGCGGCGCGGTTGAGCGAGGACGGACCAGCGCCAAGACCGCTTGCGCTGGTCACCGGCGGCTGGCGCAGGATCGGCGCCGCCATCGCGCGCAAGCTGGCATCTGCGGGGTGGGACCTGGCGCTCCACGCGCACCACGCCGGCTCGTTCGACACGGAATTTGCCGCCCAGCTCGAATGGATCGGCGCCCGCGTGGTGCCGCTGGCGGGCGATCTCGACGATCCGGCCTGCGCGGAACGGCTGCTGGCGGACTTGCGCGAACAGGCCGGGCGCGCGCCGCGTCTGCTGGTCAATTCGGCCTCGGTGTTCCACGACGACACCATCGCGACGATGACGCCTTCCGCGCTGGAGCATCATTTCCGCGTCAACCTGTTCGCGCCGATGCTGCTGACCCGCGCCTTTGTCGAGGCGCTGGGGGAAGGCGATGGCTCGGTGGTCAACATCCTCGACCAGCGCGTGGTGAACCCCGTGCCCGATCAGCTCAGCTACACGCTGTCGAAGCAGGCGCTGCACGCATCGGTGCGCACGCTGGCGCGTTCGCTGGCGCCGCGCGTGCGCGTGAACGGCGTGGCGCCGGGCCTGATCCTGCCCACGCAGGATTACGATGCCGAACAGTGGCGCCGGCTGGAAGAGATCATGCCGCTGCGCCGCCTGCCCGGCGCCGACGAGATCGCCGACGCGGTCCACTACCTGGCGACCGCCTCCTCGGTCACCGGACAGACTATTTTCGTCGATGCCGGCGCGAACCTTGAATCTTATCCGCGTGATTTCGTATACTTGGAAAAGTGAGCACGCCCGCACCTCTCCCCGCACCCCTGGTTGACCGCTTCGCGCGGAGGATCACCTACCTCCGGCTGTCGGTTACCGACCGGTGCGATCTGCGCTGCGCCTATTGCATGCCGGAGCGGATGGAGTTCCTGCCCCGGGCCGAAGTGCTGACGCTGGAGGAACTCCACCGGCTGGCGCTGACCTTCATCGCGCGCGGCGTCACCAAGCTGCGGCTGACGGGTGGCGAACCGCTGGTGCGGCGCGACATGATCGAGCTGGTCCGCGCGCTGGGGCGCAAGCTGGGAGACGGGTTGGAGGAGCTGACACTCACCACCAACGGCACGCGGCTGGCGGAATTCGCCGAGGATCTGGCGGCGGCGGGGGTGCGGCGCGTCAACGTCTCGCTCGATACCCGCGATCGCGCACTGTTCGAGAAGCTCGCCCGGCGCGACAGCCTGCCCCAGGTGCTGGAAGGCATCGCGGCGGCGAAGGCGGCGGGCCTCCGGGTCAAGCTCAACACCGTTGCGCTCAAGGGGCTCAACGAGGCGGAAATCCCCGATCTCGTCGCCTGGGCACACGGGCAGGGCCATGATCTCACGCTGATCGAGGTCATGCCGCTGGGCGAGGTCGAGGGAGACCGCTTCGATCACTACCTGCCGCTCGATTCGGTGCGCCGCGATCTGGCCGCGCGCTGGACCCTGACGGCGAGCGAGGCGCGCTCCGGCGGCCCGGCGCGCTATGTCGATATCGCCGAAACGGGCGGGCGGCTGGGCTTCATCACCCCACTGACCGGCAATTTCTGCGACGGCTGCAACCGCGTGCGGGTGACGGCCACTGGGCAGCTGTTCATGTGCCTGGGCGGCGAGGGCAAGGTGGACCTGCGCGCCGCGCTGCGTTCCCACGATCCCGATGCCGCGCTCGCGGTCGCCATGGCGCGCGCGATGGGCGAAAAGCCCGAACGCCACGGCTTCGTGATCGATCGCCCCGGCGCGCCGCCCGCGCTTTCGCGCCACATGTCGATGACCGGCGGCTGACCATGGCGGCGCGGCTGGTGTTTCTCGGGCGTCTGGAAGACGTGGCCGGCGCGGCGGAGCGCGCGGTCGCGCCCGGCCCGCTCGAGGCCATCCTGGCCACGCTCGATAAGGCGCTTGCCGTGGAGCTGCTGGGCGATCGCGTGCGGATCGCGCTCAACGGGCGGCTGCTGACCGACCACGGCGGGGTCACGCTGGCGGACGGCGACGAACTGGCCTTCCTGCCACCGGTTTCGGGCGGCTGACGTGGCCGAGATCGTCTTGCGCGAATCGGCGTTCGATCCCGCGGCGGAAATGGACGCCTTCATCGGCCGTCACGCACAGGCCGGCGGCGTCGTCAGTTTTCTCGGGCAAGTGCGCGGGGACGGCGGCGTGGAAGCGCTCGAACTGAAGCACTATCCGCCGATGACGCAGCCGGGCATGGCCGATCTCGCTGTCACGATCGAACGGCGCTGGCCGCTGGAGGGGCTGCTGTTGCTGCACCGCGTGGGCCTGATGGTGCCGGGCGATCCGATCGTGCTGGTCGCCGCCGCCGCGCGCCACCGGCGCGATGCTTTCGCCGCCGCCGATTTCGCGATGGACCACCTGAAAGGCGAAAGCTGGTTCTGGAAGCGCGAGAAGACCGCCGCCGGCTGGCGCTGGATCGAACCGCGCGCGCAGGACCACGCCGACCTGGCGCGCTGGTAGCTATCCGCGCACGCGGCCGCGCAGCGAATCGAGCGAGCGGTTCTCGGCCGCCAGCCAGCCATCCACTTCGTCGCGCACCTTGCGCACGGCCTTGAGGTCGGCATCGGGGCCGTCGACGGCGGCTTTGGTGGCTTCCACCAGCAGGGTGTCGAGATCAGCCAGCGGCAGCAGCAGGCTGGACCGCGCCGAATCGAGCGCTGCCAGCGCGCCCTGCGCTACCGACCAGTTCTCCGCGCCGGGCGCCGCGCCCGCCGCTTGC
>NZ_DDFB01000163.1:0-3856 GCF_002336885.1 Novosphingobium sp. UBA1939
CGGAGCGGCGGACGGGGCTTTGCCGTCCTCCGCATCGTCGCGCGCGCGGTGATGATAGGCCGCCAGCCGGATCACGCCATGGCGCAGCGCGTCGGGCAGCGCGGTCCAGTCGGCGGCCAACCCGGCGGTATAGCGCACCACCGCCCGCGCCGGATCGCCGGGCGCGCGCAGGCGCACCGTACCGGTGCCGTCCGCATCGATGTCGATGGCATAGGCCTCGGCCGCCAGCGCGGTGCGGGTTCCGTCCACCGCCAGCATCCACACGCCGGTGATGGCCTGAACGGGGCGGGCGGACAGCACCTGCCACGCGCCACAGGCGGGGATCGTGTCTTCGCAGGTCGCCGTCAGCGGCATCGTGCCGGTGAAGCCTTCGCACAATTCCAGCGCGGTCATCAAAAGAGCGGTCAGTTCCGCGTCGTCGGTGCCGGTGGCAATGCCCAGCCACGCCTTCAGTTCGGAAAGCGCCGCCGGCGAAAGCACGGGCGGCGTGACGATGGCCCGCATCATGGCAATCTCCGGAAATGGTCGTCGGGAAGGGCGGAAGGGACGCCCGCGATCGGCAGGGGGGACCGATCGCGGGCGCCAGTGCCGGCGCGCCAGGGGAGGGGAAACGCGCCGGAAGCCATGTGGGTGCCCGCGATCAGGCGGTGATCTTCAGCAGCTTGATCGCGTCGCTGTCGAGCAGCTGCCCGCCCACGCGCTTGGTGGCGTAGAACTGGACGTAGGGCTTGTTGCTGTAGGGATCGCGCAGGATCGTGGTCTCGCGGCGTTCGGCGATCAGGTAGCCCGCCTGGAAGTTGCCGAAGGCGATCGGCAGCGCGCCGGCGGCCACGTCGGGCATGTCTTCCGCCTCGATCACCGGATAGCCCAGCAGGCGGTTGGGCTGCCCTTCGGCGATGCCCGGCTGCCACAGGAACGCGCCGTCGGCGCTCTTGAACTTGCGCACCGTGGCCATCGTGGTCGAATTCATCACCCAGACCGAACCCTGCCGCAGCGGGGCCTTCAGCGCGAAGATCATGTCGATCAGCTTGGCTTCGGGGCTGGTGTCGAAGCCCGCCGCCGCGCCCGAGCCGATGTGCTGGAGTGTGCCGAAGGTCCGCGCGGTATCGCCCGCGGTGCTCGTCGCGCCGGTCAGGAAGCCCTTGGGCTGGCTGGTGCCGCTGCCGTTGATGAAGGCCGCGCCTTCGGCCCGCGCGAACTCGGTCGCGATCTCGCCGGCCAGCCACTCCGCCACGTCGAACGCGGCGTCATCGAGCATGGCCTGCGTGGCGGACGGGTTGGCATAGAGTTCGCCCCATGGCGGCGCGATCTCGGCCAGCTTGGGGCTGGCGGTCTCGGGCCGCGCGGCGGTTTCGGAAACCCAGCCCGATGCCGTGCCGCCGATCGAGATCAGCCGGCGGAACCCACTGGTGCCGGTGCGCACGACCGACGCGATCGACCGGATCGGGCTGATTTCGGCGAGCCGCTTCGCCAGCACCTCGTCGATCTCGCGCGGCACGGCATAGCCGCCATCGGCCGCCACGCCCTGCGACAGGGATTTGAGTTCGCTTTCGCGGCCATGGCGCAGGTAGCCGTCGACGAAGCCCTTCATCTCGGCGCCGGTGGGTGCGCCGCCGGCCAGCAGAGGGCGGATCGCGGCGCGGCCGACTTTGTCGAGCCGGCCCTTCACGTCCTCGATGTCGGTGCGGATGGTGGCGAGCGCCTCGTCCTGGGCGTCCTGGCGGGCGACGATGTCGAACGAGGCATCGAAGGCGTCGTTCTTGGTTTCGATGGGGGCGGGGGTTTCGCTGTTCATGGGGTCGAACGTCCTTTCGACAAGAAAAGGCCGCCCGACGAGACGGCCCGGAGAAACGGGGTGAGGGAGGGAAGCGGGTGGCTCAGCCCGCCAGATGCACGCGCGCCGATGGCTGCATCGGGTGGGAGACGAGGCTGACTTCCAGGATGTCCACCGCGTGCAGCTCGCGCCCGTCCGGCGTGGCATGGCCTGCCGTCACGCGGTAGCCGAACGACAGGCCGTTCACGGCGCGGGTGGCGAGCGCCCGCGCCGGCAACCCGGCCGCCGCGTCGATCGTGCCGGTCACGCGCAACCCGCGCTCGTCCTCGATCGCGGCATCGATCCAGCCGATGCGGCGGTCCGGCCGGTGCTGCCAGTACACCGGCAGCCGCTCGCCACGCTCGGCGCGTTGCGTCAGGCTGCGAGCGAAGGCGCCTTGCCGGATCACGTCGCCGCCGCTGTCGCGCCGGTCGAAGATCGCGGCATAGCCGGCAAAGCGCAGCGGCGCTTGCGCGGCGCTCACCGGATCATGTCCCACAGGCCCAGCCGCACCACGATCCCCACCAGCAGCAGCGCCAGCACGGCGCGGACGGCCCAGTCCACCACGGCCTGCCACGCGCTCGTCTTGGCATCGCGCCAGGCTTGCAGCAGTTGCCGCAGCTCGATCAGGTCGGCGTGGGCGGTCTCGTCGGCAAGGCCCATCCGCTCCAGCACGCGCGCCGCGCCCAGATCGCAGGCTTCCTCCACCACCGCGCGCAGCGTCACCAGGTCCGATCCCTCCGCTTCCGCCTGCGCGATCAGCCGCGCCAGCATCTCCTCGCGCATCACGGCTGCACCGGTGCGATGCCCAGCAACGCGCGCTTTTCGTCGGCGGAGAGGAAATCGGCGGCATTCACTTGCGACCACAACCGCTCGCGATCCTCGGCCAGCGCCGGAATCCCGTCCGCGTCGACCGCAAGGCTGGCATCCGCGAACCACGGCGCCAGCCCTTCGCCCAGCGCGTCGAGGATCTTGGCGGCCAGCGGCAGCAGCGTCAGCCGCCACAGCGCACGGTTGGCCTCGCGGTAGTTGGCATAGGTGCTGTCGCCCGGCAGGCCGATCAGCATTGGCGGCACGCCGAAGGCCAGCGCGATGTCGCGCGCGGCGGCGGCCTTCAGCGTGGCGAAGTCCATGTCCGCCGGGGTCAGCGCCATCGCTTGCCATTTCAGGCCGCCTTCCAGCAGCATCGGCCGCCCGGCGTTGGCCTGCCCGGAAAAGGCGCTCGCCAGCTCGGCGCGGATGCGCTCGAACTGGTCGGCCGAAAGCGCCGCGCCCGGCTCGCCCGGATCATAGACCAGCGCGCCCGATGGCCGCGCCGCGTTTTCCAGCAGCGCCCGGTTCCACCGCGCCGCCGCGTTGTGCAGCGCCACGGCCTCGTCCGCCGCTTCCAGGCAGCCGGCGCCATAGTGATCGTCGCCGGGATGGTAGCTGCGGATATGGATCAGGTTGGGCAGGCCCAGGTCGTCCACGGCGTCGATCGTCAGCGATCGTTCGCCCACCTTGTAGAGGAACGCCGCCGGCCAGCCCGTCGCGTCGGGCACGATCGTCACCCGCTCCGGGCGCAGCGCGAAGAGTTCGGCGGGGCGGCCTTCCGCGTCGCGCAGCACCTGCACATAGCCGTTGCCGTGCAGCAGCAACTGGCTGGCCAGCGTTTCCAGCAGCGCCTGCCCCGCGCTCGTCGCCGCGATCAGCACGGCCAGTTCGGGGTGTGAGGCGCGCACCGGGGCGCTGCCCACCCCTTCGGCCACCAGCCGCACCGCGCGCTGCGCCACGGGGTTGCGCAGATAGGCTTCGCGGATCGCGGTCGGATAGTGGATCGGCGTCCGCGCGCTGGGGGTGCCGGTGCCACCGCGCCCATCGAACGCCTCGACCCAGGGCGAAACGAAGCTGCGCCCCAAGGGCGCGCGCGGGGTCACCGGCTCGCCCTTGAAGGCGGCCGCAAGCGATTGAAAGAAGGACATGAACGGCCTTTCTGTCGGAAGTGTCAGTCGAACCACACGCGCGGTTCGCCCGCGCGGCCCAGCATCAGTTCGGTCAGCGCCC
>NZ_DDFB01000082.1:0-15642 GCF_002336885.1 Novosphingobium sp. UBA1939
GCTTCCGTGCCTTCCGCGAACGGAATGCCGGTGTGCGAGGGAATGCGCTGGATCGTTCCGGCTTCGTCCGCAAAAGGCGGAGCTTCATGAACAGCATCGGGCTTTCCGCGCTGGCGATGACGCTGATCGTGGGGGTGCGCTATCTCCTCACCAGCGGCCTGTTCGCCGCGCTCACCGGGCGCAAGCGGCCAGGTCTCTATCGCGGGCTGGCCCCGCAAATCCGCAAGGAAATCGCCTGGAGCCTCGCCTCGTCCGCGATCTACGGCATTCCCGCCGGCATCGTCGCCTGGGGCTGGCAGGCGCACGGCTGGACGCGGATCTACACCGATCCGCGCGCCTGGCCGCTGTGGTGGATGCCGGTCTCGCTGCTGCTCTATCTGTTCCTGCACGATACCTGGTTCTACTGGACCCACCGCTGGATGCACCGCCCGCGCGTGTTCCGCGCGGTCCACGCGATCCACCACGCCAGCNNGGCCTGCTGATCCCCGCGCTGGTCTTCGTGATCCCGATCCACGCGGGCGTGCTGGGCCTGGTGCTGCTCGTCATGACGGTGATGGGCGTCACCAACCACATGGGCTGGGAAATGTTTCCGCGCCGGCTCGTTCATTCCCGGGTCGGCCAATGGCTGATAACCGCAAGCCATCATCAACGGCATCACGAGCAATACCGGTGCAACTACGGACTCTACTTCCGCTTCTGGGACAGGCTGTGCGGCACCGACAAAGGGCTGGGCACGCTGTGAAATCCGCCTTGATCCTGCTGCCGGCCGCGGCACTGCTGGGCGGCGCGGTGGCGCCGGAGCACGCGTCGCTCACCGTGGGCGTCACCGGACTGCGTTCGGCCAGGGGGCTGGTGCAGGTGTGCATCACCACCGATCCGGCGACATTTCCCGATTGCCAGAAGGACCCCCACGCCCGCCATCTTTCCGTGCCGGCGCGCAACCCCGCGATCATGTTCGCCAATGTCGCGCCCGGCCGCTACGCCGTGGCGCTGTTCCATGACGAAAACGCCAACGGCAGGCTGGACAAGGTGCTGATGGTGCCTAAGGAAGGCTTCGGCTTCTCGCGCGATGCGCCGGTGCGGTTCGGCCCGCCGCGCTTCGCGGCGGCAGCCCTGACCCTTGGCGAAGGCGAGGTGCGGACGGAAATCCGCATGCGCTATATGCTGTGACGGAGAGCTGTCGATGCTGAAAGCGATGCACCGCGGCGGCGCGCTGGCGCCGTTCCGCTATCCCGCTTTCCGATCGATCTGGACCGCCAACCTCTTTTCCAACGTCGGCTCCACCATCCAGTCGGTCGCCGCCGCCTGGCTGATGACCGACCTGACCAGCAGCCACGTGATGGTCGCGCTGGTGCAGGCTTCGGCCACGATCCCGATCATGCTGCTGGGCATGATCGCCGGCGCCATCGCCGACAACTTCGACCGCCGCCGCGTGATGCTGGCGGCGCAGACGGCGATGCTCGCGGTGTCCGCCCTGCTCGCCGCGCTGGGCTATGCCGGCATGGTCGGCCCGTGGTCGCTGCTCGCGCTGACGCTGATGGTGGGCATGGGCACCGCGCTCAACGGCCCGGCTTGGCAGGCCTCGGTGCGGCTCCAGGTGGGCAAGGACGATCTGCCGCAGGCGATCGCGCTCAACGCCATCTCGTTCAACCTCGCGCGCAGCGTCGGTCCCGCGATGGGCGGGTTGCTCATTTCGATCTGGAACGTGAACCTGGCCTTCGCGCTCAACGCGATCAGCTATGTCGGCATGATCGTGGTGCTGTGGACGTGGCGACCGCACCGCGCGCACACCCCGCAGCGCCAGCCGATGTTCGCCTCGATCAAGGTCGGCATCGATTTCTGCGCGCGTTCCGCGCCGATCCGCAAGGTGCTGCTGCGCGGCTTCGCCTTCGGCTTCGGCGCGGCCGGCTTTTCCGCGCTGATGCCCACCGTTGCGCGCGATCTGCTGCGCGGCACCGAACTGGACTATGGCCTGATGCTGGGCGCCTTCGGCATGGGATCGATCGTCACCGCGCTGTGGGTGGGCAAGGCGCGGCGGCGCTATGGCGCGGAATCGGTGGTCTCCGCCGCGACGCTGGCCTTCGCCGCCGCGCTCGCCTCGCTCTCGTTCACCGCCTCGGTGCCGCACGCGATGCTCACCGCCTTTCTCGGCGGGTCCGGCTGGGTGGCCGCGATGACCAGCCTCAACGTCGCCATGCAACTCCGGTCGCCCGAAGCGATTCTCGGCCGCTGCCTATCGATCTACCAGGCGGTGACGTTCGGGGGCATGGCGCTGGGCGCCTGGGCCTGGGGCAGCGTGGCCGATCTGGGCGGGCTGCAGGTGGCGCTGCACGCGGCCGCGGCGTGGCTGCTGGCCTCGCTGGTGCTACGCGTGCTGGCGCCGATGCCCACGCGCGAGGAAGGACGGCTCGACATCGTACAGGAACCCGCCAATGCCAAACCCTGAAACGTCCCCCGACGCCCGTCCGCTGCGCTCGCTGCTCTACATGCCGGCCAGCAACCGCCGCGCGATCGACAAGGCGCGCGGCCTCGATACCGACGCGGTCGCGCTGGATCTGGAAGACGCTGTCGCGCCCGAGATGAAGGCCGAGGCGCGCGCCGCGCTGCTGGAGGAACTGGCCGCCGGGGGTTTTGGCCACCGCCGCCTGATCGCGCGGATCAACGCGCTGGACACGCCGTGGGGGCACGACGATCTCGCCGCGCTGGCCGCCGCGCCGGTGGAAGCGGTGCTGGTGCCCAAGGTGGACGACGCGGACGACGTGATCGCGCTTTCGCGCGCGATGGACGCGGCCGGCTATGCGCCCGGCGTGAAGCTGTGGGTGATGATCGAAACGCCGCGCGCGGTGCTGGCGCTCGAACGCATCGCCGCCTGCGCCGCCACCACCCGGCTGGCCGCCTTCGTGCTGGGGCTCAACGATCTCGCCAAGGATAGCGGCATGGCGCAACTGCCCGGCCGTGCGGTGTTCCTGCCGGTGCTGACGCTGGCCGTGCTCGCGGCGCGCGCGCATGGCCTCGCCATTCTCGACGGCGTGTGCAACGCGATCGACGATTCGGCCCGGCTCGAAGCCGAATGCGTGCAGGCGCGCGATGGCGGATTCGATGGCAAGACGCTGATTCACCCCGCGCAACTTGCCGTCGCCAACCGCGTGTTCGCCCCCGCCGAAGACGCTATCGCCGAGGCACAGGCCATTGTCGCCGCCTTCGCCGATCCCGCCAACGCCGGCCGGGGCGCGCTGCGCGTGAACGGAAAAATGGCGGAATTGCTGCACCGGACGCAGGCCGAACGCCTGCTAGAGAAAGCCGCCGCCATCGCCGCGCGGTGAAGGCCGCCCCGCGCCCGGCGGCGGGATCGTGCGTGGATCGCACCGGCGCAACTTAAACAAACCTTTACCATGTTGCGCCAGAACGGTCACAAACGGATGGCAAGGGCGCCTTTCATGGATGGATTGCGAGAGTTGGGTGGCGACGGTTTCGGCATGAACGCGCCTGACTATATTTCTCTGGACGACGACGCGATCGTCGAAGCGCCGCCGCCGGTCGTCGGACAGGACGAACGGCGCCTGCAGGTGCGCGCCTACAATTTCTGGACCGGCCTGCTCGATGGCGGCCCCTTCCCGCCGGTCGCGCCGCTGCTTGCCGGCCACCTGCCCGATTTCGCCGATCGCTCGGTCCTGCTGCATTTCGACGAAGGCTATGAAGATCCCGCGATCGTCCAGCTGGGCGCGTTGCTGGCCAGCGAGTGCGGCGACGGGGCGATGCCGGCACGGCTCAGCGATGTTCCCGGCCGCACCCTGCTTTCGCGCATCACCGACCACTACATGCAGATCATCGCCAACGAGGCTCCGATCGGCTTCGAGGCGGAATTCGTCAACCAGGACAGCCGCAACATCCTCTATCGCGGCATCCTCCTGCCGTTCTCGTCCGACGGCGAAAAGATCGACTACATCTACGGGGTCATCAACTGGAAGGAACTGGCCGACCAGCAGACCACCGACGATCTCCTGCTGCAGATCGGTCAGGCGCTGGCCGCGGTGCCGGCGCAAAGGCCAAGCGGCATGGGCATGCTTGATGCGCTGAATGCGGCGGAACCGGCGGACCGGGCCGGGGTATGGGCCGATGGCCCCCGCGCGCTGGCGTACGGCGCGGACGAGGAGGAACTCGACCTTGCCGCGATCGGTGCGGAAATCCTGCCCTTTCCCGGTTCCATGGACGAGGATGAGGCGGGGAACCTGCCGATGCCCGGTTTCGGCGCCAATGGCGTTCCCGGCGACGATGACATCATGGACCTTGCCGGGCTGGAGGAAGTGCTCTCCGATTTCGACGAGGCCGTGCTCGCGCCCTCCACCCCGATCAACGACGATTTCGGCCTGGCCGACTGGCTGGCTTCGGCACGTGAACTCGCCCATGCCGCGCACACCAGCGAGGATCGCACGCGCGGCGCGCTCTATGCCGCGATCGGCCGCGCCTGGGATTTCGCGCTGGCCACGCGCGATGCGCCGGAAGACTATGCCGACATGATCGCCGACGCCGGCCTTTCCATGCAGGCCCGCGCGCCACTGATCCCGCTGGTCAAGCTGGTGTTCGGCGCGGAATACGACAAGACGCGCCTGACCGAATACGCGACGGTGCTGGGCCATGCCGAACGCATCGGGCTGCAGCGCGGCGAACTGGGCGGCTTCCTGGCCAGCGCGCCGGGCGGCCTCAAGGGCGTGGTTTCCACCGAACGCCGGCTCCGGCGCGAGGAAAGCGGCAAGGCCCGCGTGCCCGATGCCGCCGAAGTGCTGGCACAGGGCCTGCGCGCGCTGCC
Organism: Novosphingobium sp. UBA1939; assembly: GCF_002336885.1. Taxonomy (NCBI): domain Bacteria; kingdom Pseudomonadati; phylum Pseudomonadota; class Alphaproteobacteria; order Sphingomonadales; family Sphingomonadaceae; genus Novosphingobium; species Novosphingobium sp. UBA1939. The sequence goes on from NZ_DDFB01000082.1 coordinate 4,808, forward strand.
GGCCCGGCCGTTGGCCGATCTCCCCGCCGAAGGCCCGGAATTCGCGCTGGTGATGGTGCGCCGCCAGGGCGATGGCACCGTGGCGCTGCTGGGCGACGTGACCGGCGACCAACCTCTGTTCGAACGCGCCGCGCGCAGGCTGGTTGGTTAAGCCGCGCTGACCTGCTAGCCCCCCGTTCATGGCGGGTGGAACGCAGGAAAGGACGCGCGTGGCATTTCCCGGATGGGGCTGGCTCGGCTGGAGCCTGGCCATGCTGGCGTTGATCGTCGCGGGCGGCGGCACGGCACTCGCCCTGGCGCTGCGCACCAACGCCGTTGCCGTGCTGGACAATGCCGACTGGCTGCTGCGTGGCGGCGGCGACGTGGTTCTGGCGGCCAGCGAACGCTATGGCGCGGACCCTGCGCAAAAACTCGAAATGTTCGTGCCGCGCGGCGCGCGCGGGCCGCTGCCCGTCATCGTATTCATCCACGGCGGCAGCTGGGCGAGCGGCGATCCACAGAACTACCGCTTCGTCGCCCGCGCGCTCGCACCACAGGGCTACGCCGTGGTCCTCGCCGGCTACCGGCTCTACCCGAAGGTACGCTATCCGGGCATGCTGGAAGACGGCGCGCTGGCCCTGCGCTGGGTGGCAGACCATGCCGCGGCCCACGGCGGCGATTCCTCGCGCGTGGTGGTGATGGGGCATTCGGCCGGCGCTTACAACGCGCTGATGCTTGCGCTGGACCGGCGCTGGCTGGCGGCGCGCGGCCTGTCCGCCGATGCGCTGCGCGGCGCGGTCGGCGTTTCCGGCCCCTACGCCTTCTATCCCTTCGATACGCCCGCCGCGATTCACAGCTTCGGGCAGGCGCCGGACCCGCAGGATACCCAGCCCGTGGCCCACGCCCGTGGCGACGCGCCGCCGCTGCTGGTGGTGACGGGCGATGCCGATACCGTGGTAAAGCCGCGCAATTCGATCGCGCTTGCCCGCGCAATGGCCACCGCCGGCGTCCCGCTCCACGCCATCCTGCTGAAGGGCGCCAGCCACGAGGACACGATCAAGATGCTGGCCCGCCCGTTCGACCGCGACCGGCGCGTGCTCGACACGATCCTGCCGTTTCTGGCACGCGTGACCGCGCCCGCTTCAGGCGCGGTTCAGGCGGCGGCGCAATAGGCTGGAGGGTGACGATGCGCATGGCTACCCTTCGCACGATAGCGTCGCGCGCCACCTCGCTGGCGGGGCGGATCGCTGCCGGTTTCGCCGCGCTTTCGCTCACGGTGCAACCGGCGGCGGCGCAATCGGTGCTGCGCGATGCCGAAACCGAGGCGCTGTTCCGTGACATCTCCGCGCCGCTGATCAAGGCCGCCGGCCTCGAACCGCGCAACGTCGATATCGTTCTGCTTAACGACGGCTCGATCAACGCCTTCGTCGCGGGCGGGCAGGCGGTCTATGTCCACAGCGGGCTGATCGGGGCGGCCGACCACGTCAGCGAAGTGCAGGGCGTGATCGCGCACGAACTGGGCCACATCACCGGCGGCCACATCATCCGCAACGACGAAGGCGCGCGGCCGGCTACGGGAATCACCATCCTCAGCCTGCTGCTGGGCGCGGCCGCCGCCGCCGCCGGCGCGGGCGAGGCGGCGATGGGCGTGTTCATGGCCGGGCAGCAGGCGGCGCTGGGCAAGTACCTCGCCTTCAGCCGCGCGCAGGAATCTTCGGCCGACGCGGCCGGCGCGCAATTCCTCTCGAAAGCCGGCATTTCCGGGCGTGGCTCGATCGATTTCTTCAAGAAGCTGCAGAACCAGGAGTTCCGCTATGGCTTCACCCGCAACGCCGACAGCGAGTTCTATTCCTCGCACCCGATGACGGCGGACCGCCTGACCACGCTGCAGGATACCTACGAACACGATCCGGCGTGGAACAAGCCCGAAGACCCAGCCTTGCAGGCGCGCTTCCTGCGGGTGAAGGCCAAGCTCTATGGCTATCTGGCCGAACCGCAGGCGACGCTGAACGCCTATCCGGAATACCTCAACGACGTGCCGGCTCACTACGCCCGCGCCTATGCCTACCACAAGGAGGCATTCATGGACAAAGCGCTGGCCGAAACCCAGGCGATCCTGAAGCAGCAGCCGAACGATCCCTATGCGCTGGAACTGGAAGGGCAGATCCTGCTCGAATCCGGGCATCCCGCCGATGCGCTGGAGCCGCTGCGCCGCGCCACCGCGCTGACCGGCAACGAACCGCTGATCGCCACGACGTTCGGCCACGCCCTGCTCGCCACCGAGAACAAGGCCAATTTCGACGAGGCGGAGAAGATCCTGCGCACCTCCATCGCGCGCGACCGCGAGAACCCGTTCGCCTGGTACCAGCTTGGCGTGGTCTATGAAGCCAAGGGCGATACCGCCCGCGCCCGGCTGGCCAGCGCGGAACAGCAATTGATGTACCTTGAGCTGCCCGAGGCCATGCGCAACGCCGAAGCCGCCGAAGCGGCGCTGCCCAAAGGCTCCGCCGACTGGCTGCGCGCGCAGGATATCGCCTATTCGGCGCGGGCGATGATTGAGCGGCAGGGCAAGAAGAAGTAGCGCAGGTTCATGGCTTCCCCGTTATCCCGCATCCGCCCGTTCTGGCTTCTCGCCATCGCCCTGCTGGTGGCCGGCACCGGCCTTGGCTGGTGGTACGAGCGCCACCGCACCGCGAGCGAAGCGGAGGCCGGCAGAGACGCCCAGCTTGAAGACACGCTCGCCAACGCCGGAATCAGCGCAAAGCAGCGCGCCGCCATGGAAGAGCTGGTGCGCGCCTATATTCTCGATCATCCCGAGATCCTGCCCGAGGCGATGGACCGGTTGCAGCAGCGCGAGGCGCAGGCCCGGATCGCGCCGATGCGCGGGGCGCTGGAAACGCCGTTCCCCGGCGCGATCATGGGCAATCCCGCCGGCAAGGTGACACTGGTCGAGTTCACCGATTTCGCCTGCACCTATTGCCGGCGCAGCGTGGGCGATGTCGATGCGCTGATCGCCGCCAACCCCGACCTGAAAGTGGTGGTGCGCGAACTGCCGATCATCGCGCCCGCCAGCGAACCGGCCGCGCGCATGGGGCTGGCCGCCGCCGCGCAGGGCAAGTATGCGGCCTTCCACAAGGCGATGTTCGCGGGCGACGCCCCCGGCGATGCCAGCATCGCCGCCGCCGCCGGTGCCGCCGGGGTCGATGTGGCCACGGCCCGCGGCTTCGCGCGCGATGCCGGGGTCGATCAGGAAATCCAGCGCAACCTGGGCCTGGCGCGGCAACTCGGCATCAACGGCACCCCGGCGTGGGTAATCGGCAACGAGCTGCTGTCGGGCGCGGTGGGCAAGGAACGGCTGCAACAGGCGATCGACGCCGCGCGCAAGGGCTGAGACCGCGCCCGTTCCCCTCCGCCGTCAGTCGGGCTTCTTGTACATGCTCGCCAGCGGCTTCGCCATCACCCGGCGCAGCATCGGCTCGAAGAACGACAGCGGCAGCGTATCGTAGTCCGGATCGAACGCGGCCTGATCGTACTTTTCGCAGAATTCGGCGCAGGCATCGAACCACGGATGATCGCGGAACCGTTCGCGCAGGTTCCGGTCCAGCCCCAGGTAGTGGAAGTAATAGTAGCCCTGGAACGCGCCGTGATTCTGGCAGATCCAGTGTTCCTCTTCCGTCACGAACGGCTTGAGGATCGCGGCGGCGACTTCCGGATGGTTGTAGGTGCCCAGCGTATCGCCGATGTCGTGCAGCAGCGCCATGACGACATAGCGTTCCCCGCGCCCGTCGCGGTGGGCGCGCGTGGCGGTCTGCAGGCTGTGCTGGAGGCGATCGATCGGAAACCCGCCGAAATCGCCGTCGAGCAGCCGGAGGTGGGTCAGCACGCGGTCGGCCAGGTGATCGGCAAAGGCGTAGTAATCGCGCCCGATGATGTCCCAGTCCTCCTGGGTGCCTTCGCGCATGGCGCGGAAGCGGGCGCGTTCGGCGGTATCGGTGGTAGCGGTCATAGGCTTCTTCTCCCGCCCCGCAGCTTACGCATCCGGCGGCTTTGCGCAACCGTGCGCTTGGCGCTAGAGTGCCGGCATGGCCGTGCTGCCGTTTCAACCGACGCCGTTCTTCGGCAACAAGAACCGCGCCTTCTGGCGCCTGCAATTCCTTGGCTGGGGCGGCGCCATGCTGCTGCGCGCGATGTCGATCATCGCCAACGCGCAGCCATGGTCCAATCTCGTCATCCTGCTGATCGTGACGATCACGGGCTTTTCGATCTCGCTGATCCTGTCGGTGATCTACCGCGCGCTGATCAACCGGCGCCCGATCATCACCTGGGGCGTCACCGCCGTGGTGCTGGCCATCGCCGTGGGCATCTATGCCTTCATCGATTCGTGGGTGCTGAGCCTCTACCGCCCGAACAGCGAGGCCGGCTTCGCCCAGCGCTTCGTGGGCGTGTTCTACCTCGATCTCACGCTGCTGGGGGCCTGGTCGGCGCTCTATTACGCGATCAACTTCTTCCTGCAGGTGGAGGAACAGAACGATCAGCTGCTGCGGCTGGAAAACCAGGCGACATCGGCGCAGCTCGCCATGCTGCGCTATCAGCTCAACCCGCATTTCCTGTTCAACACGCTGAATTCGATCTCCACGCTGGTCCTGCTCAAGCAGACCGAGCCGGCCAACGCGATGCTGAGCCGGCTGTCCTCGTTCCTGCGCTATACCCTGGTCAACGAGCCGACCGGCCGCGTCACCGTGGCGCAGGAGGCGGAGACGCTGAAGCTCTACCTCGATATCGAACGGATGCGGTTCGAGGAACGGCTGCGCACCGAGTTCCGTATCGAGGACGAGGCGCGCAATGCGCTGCTGCCTTCGCTGCTGCTGCAACCGCTGGTGGAAAACGCGATCAAGTATGCCGTCTCCCCGCTGGAGGAAGGCGCGCAGATCACCATCGCGGCGCAACTCGTCGGCCCCACGCTTCGCGTCACCGTGTCGGACACCGGGCCGGGCTTGCAACCGGGCACCGACCCCACGAAATTGTTCGGCGTGACAAGCGACAGCGGCGACACGACATCGGTATGGAACGGCGGCCACGTTTCCACGGGGGTTGGCCTTGCCAACATCCGTGACCGGCTTGCCCAGGCCTATGGCGAAAACCAGCGGTTCGATATCGCCAACGGCCCCGAAGGCGGCCTGACGGTGGTGATCGAGCTGCCCTACGAGGCGAAGGAAACGCCTGCGCGGCCGGCACGCCCGATCGCCGGCTCAGGCACGGGTTTGGCCGCCAGCCTGGCTTCCGCCGGGTGAACATCCCCTCCCTGCCGTACCGCCCCTGTCGCGGCTCCCCCAAGACAAGCAAGGGTTACGCATGACCATCCGCACGATCCTCGTCGATGACGAAAAGCTGGCGATCCAGGGGCTGCAACTGCGCCTGGAGGCCTTTCCCGACGTGGAAGTGATCGACACCTGCTCCAACGGGCGCGAGGCGATCCGCAAGATCAAGACCGAGAAGCCGGACCTGGTGTTCTGCGACATCCAGATGCCCGGCTTCGACGGGTTCAGCGTCGTCCAGGGGGTGATGGAGATCGACCCGCCGCTGTTCGTGTTCGTGACCGCCTATTCCGAACACGCGATCCGGGCGTTCGAGGCCAATGCGGTCGATTACCTGCTGAAGCCGGTGGAGGAAGACCGCCTCGCCGACGCCCTGGACCGCGCGCGCACCCGCCTGGCCGAAAAGCGCGGGCTGGAAGAGGCCGAGAAGCTCAAGAACGTGCTTGCCGAAGTCGCGCCCGACGCGATGCCGGACATGCCCGAGGAAACCGAGCCGACGGCGGGCCGGTTCGAGAAGCTGATCAACATCAAGGATCGCGGCCAGATCTTCCGCGTCGATGTCGATACGATCGAACGGATCGAGGCGGCGGGCGACTACATGTGCATCTACACCGGCGACAATTCGCTGATCCTGCGCGAAACGATGAAGGATCTCGAACGCCGGCTGGACCCGCGCGTGTTCCAGCGCGTCCACCGCTCCAAGATCGTCAATCTCGATCAGGTCCGGCAGGTCCGCCCGCACACCAACGGCGAATGCTTCCTGGTGCTCGAAAGCGGCGCGGAAGTGAAGGTCAGCCGGTCCTACCGCAACGTGGTGGCGCGCTTCGTGCATTGACCCATACCCGCGCTCGACACGGTCGCACGCAGTGGTAAGGGACAGGGCATGACAGACTTCGCCCTCCCCGGTTTCGACCTTTCCGCCTTCGTTTCCGCCACGCTGGACGAGGATTTCGGCGTCGGCCTGCCCGGTGGCGGGCATGACGTAACCAGCGAAAGCGTGATCCCGGCCACGGCGCGCTTTGCCGGCGTGATGGAAAGCCGTGATGCCATCACCGTCTGCGGCCTGCCGATCGCCGCCGCGTTCTTCCGCGCGCTCGATCCGGCGATGGCGGTGGAGATCCTCATCGAGGAAGGCGCGCGCGTCGCGCCCGGCAGCGCGCTGATGCGGCTGGAAGGCAACGCCCGGGCGATGCTGACGGCGGAGCGCAGCGCGCTCAACACCGTGCAGCACTTGTCCGGCGTCGCCACGCTGACGCGGACGTATGTGGACGCGATGGGCGATACCCGCGCGGTGCTGCTCGATACGCGCAAGACCATCCCCGGCCTGCGGCACCTCGAAAAATACGCGGTGCGCTGCGGCGGGGGGAGCAACCACCGCATGGGCCTGTGGGACGCGGCGATGATCAAGGACAACCACGTCCTCGTCGCCGGCGGCGTGGGCGAAGCGGTGCGCCGCGCGCTGGCCGCCGGGGTGAAGGACGTGATCTGCGAAGTCGACCGCATCGACCAGATCGCCCCCGCGCTCGATGCCGGCGCCACCCGCCTGCTGTTCGACAACATGGGGCCGGACCTGCTGCGCGAAGCCGTGGCGCTGGTGAACGGGCGCGTGCCCACCGAAGCCTCGGGCGGCGTCCGGCTCGATACCATCGCCGCCATCGCCGCATCGGGCGTGGACTACGTGTCGGTCGGCCGCCTGACGCAGAGCGCGCCGGCAGCCGACATCGGCCTCGATTTCACGCAGCTGGACTGACCCGATGATTGCGCCGCGCCGTCCCGCCCTGCTGGTTTCGCTGCTGGTGGCCTGCGCCGCCACGCCCGCATTGGCGCAGGCTGGCCAGTGCAGCGTGCCGGCGCAAGTCGACGTGCCCACGATTCCCGCGCCCGATGCGCCGGCCCATGCCGTGCCCGTCACCGGTTATTCGCTGGCGCTGACCTGGTCGCCCGAATTCTGCCGCACCCGCCAGTCCGATTCGCGCCACGCGATGCAGTGCGGGCGTGGGAACGGGTCGGCCGGGGGATCACTCGGGCGATTCGGCTTCGTGGTGCATGGCCTGTGGCCCGAAAGCGATGGCGCCACGCCGCCGCAATGGTGCAGCGCGCGCCCAGCGCCGCTTACCGCACAGACCGTCCGCCGCAACCTGTGCATGACGCCCTCGCCCGCTCTGCTGGCGCACGAATGGGCCAAGCACGGCACCTGCGCCTGGCCAGACCCCGACGCCTATTACGCCAGCGCCCAGCGGCTCTACGGCGCGGTGCGCATCCCCGACATGGCCGCGCTTTCGCGCCGGGGCGACCTCAACGCGGGAGATCTGCGCCGCGCGCTGGCCGCCCGCTCTCCGGGCCTGTTTGCGCAGGCGATCCGGGTGGAGGCGAATCGGGCAGGGTGGCTTCAGGAAGTGCGCATCTGCTATTCGCGCGTGCTGCGCCCCGTCCGCTGCCGCGATGCCGGCCTGCCCGACCGCGCTCCCCTGAAAATCTGGCGCGGCGGCAGCTAGCGCCGTTCGCGGAAGAACGCCCGCAGCAGGTCGGCCGCTTCGCTTTCCCCCATGCCCGAATAGACCTCCGGCCGGTGCAGGCAGCCGGGCTGGTCGAACACGCGCGCGCCATGTTCCACCGCGCCCCCCTTGGGATCGGGCGCGGCGTAATAGACCCGGTCGATTCGCGCGTGGACGATGGCGCCCGCGCACATCGCACAGGGCTCCAGCGTGACCCACAGGTCACAGCCATCGAGCCGTTCGCGATCCAGCACGCGCGCCGCTTCGCGAATCGCCAGCACTTCGGCATGGGCGGTGGGATCGCGCAGCGTCCGCGGGGCGTTGTGCGCGGCGGCGATCACCGCGCCATCGCGCACGACCACCGCGCCGATCGGCACCTCGCCCGCATCACGCGCGCGCAGGGCGGCGTCCAGCGCCTCGCGCATCGGTGGGGGGAGCGGCCAGCGGGTCATCCGGGCGGCGCTAACCCGCCCCGGCACGCCGCGCAAATCGAATCGCCGTGCGAATCCTTGACTTCGCGCCGCAAATGGATAATTGCCGCGCCTTCCCGATAGACATATCGACTTTTGAAGCGAGTTTTATCCATGTCGCGTATCTGCGAACTGACCGGCAAGGGCCGCCAGATCGGCCACAATGTCAGCCACGCCAACAACAAGACCAAGCGCGTGTTCCTGCCCAACCTGCAGAACGTGACGCTGATGAGCGAGAAGCTGGACCGCAGCTTCAAGTTCCGCGTCTCGACGCACGGTCTGCGTTCGGTGGAGCACAACGGCGGCCTCGACAACTGGCTGCTGAAGCAGGCCGACGCCAAGCTGAGCCCGCGCGCCCTCAAGGTGAAGCGCGAGCTGGTCAAGGCTGTCGCCGCCTGATCACGGCGGCCCGCAAGGGCAATCCGCCGATGCTTCCGTCTCGGGCCGGGCTTTTGCCCGGCTCTTGTCGTGTCCGGCTGCCGTACCCGGCTTACCTCACAAATCCGATAGGCGCTGGCCGGGCCGCAGGCGCAGCTTGAGCAGCAGCGTCCGCTGCGCCCAGACCATCAGGTTGCTGTCGGCGATCAGCCAGACCGCCACCGCGCCATCGGCATCCCGCGTCACGGTCATTCCTTCGTAGTTCTCGCGCAGGCGCGGATCGGTGATTCGCGCCAGTTCGCGCGTCGGCAGCACGCCGCCGGGACGAATCGCGGCGGGATCGGCGATCGAGATCGTCGTGCGGAAGCCCGCCAGCGTCAGCTTGCGCCCCAGCACCAGCAGGCGGCCATCGGGCAACAGTGCCAGTTCGGTGGGCCGGAAGCCCTCGGGCATCTCCACCTCGAACAGAGCAGGCATTTCATCCGGCCGGGGCATGCCCGGATAGAGCAGCGCCGGATGCAGCCGCCGGCTGAACCAGCGCGCATAAAGCTCCCCGATCACCACCACGCGCCCGTCGGCAAGCCGCGCCATCGCTTCCGGCCCCTGATTCCCGTTCCACCGGTCCAGCACCGGCGCGGGAATCGTCTCGCGCCACGAAAGCGTGCGGCTGAAGTGATAGTAGTAGGGCGACCCTTCGTAGCCGACGAACAGGTCCTGCCGCACCGGATCGATGTACAGCGATTCGGCATCGACATCGATATAGCCGCGCCGCGAGCTGCCCTCGATCGGCCGGTACATTTCCGCCCGCCACGGGCCGGGCCGGTCGGGCGGCGTAAAATAGAGCGCGTCGTTGCGGTCACCAAAGGCGATCAGCGTGCCATCCGCGAACTGGCCCAGCGCGGAATAATTGCCGAACAGCGCGTTGTCGCTGGCGAGCTGCCAGGCACCGGCCAGCGCGAACGGCCCCAGCTCCCGCGCGATCCGCCCGCGGTCCTGCGCCCGCAGCGATGGCATGAGATCGGTGATCGCGATCCTTGGATCGTTGTTCGGAACCGGCGCCGGGCCGCGAAGCCATGTCAGCGGCAACAGCGTGCAGGCCAGCAGGAGAGAGACAATCAGGGAGGGCTTGAGGAAGCGCATCGCAGCGGCGATTGCCACACCGGCCGGCGCCGCGAAAGGGACGGCGGGCCACGCCGCCGAACCATGCACAGCTTATCATGGTTAACGCGGCGATCCCGTGTTCCGGCCCTGTTTTTCGGGGCGATTGCGACCATTTGCGAACGCAGAGCGAGAAAAGCCCACCCCACTGCGGCTAACACCGCCTGCGGCGGCGCAAGCCTCGCTCCCCTCCCGCACGCGGGAGGGCTGAGGGTGGGCAGCGTGCTTCAGGCAGGCCGGAATTGCAGCGCGTCGCCGTTCATGCAGTAGCGCAGGCCGGTCGGCGGCGGTCCATCCTCGAACACGTGGCCGAGATGCCCGCCACAGCGCAGGCAGTGCACTTCCGTCCGCACCGTGCCGAACGACCGGTCGACCGAGGTTCCGACGGCGCGCGGCAGGGGGCGCCAGAAGCTGGGCCAGCCCGTGCCGCTATCGAACTTGGTGGTGGAAGCGAACAGCGGGTTGCCATCGGCGGCGCAGACGAACGTGCCGCGGCGGTGTTCCCCCAGCAGCGGCGAGGTAAACGGACGCTCCGTCCCTTCCTGCCGCAGGATGTAGAACTGTGCGGGCGTCAGCAGCCGGCGCCATTCGGCTTCGGTATGCTGGACCGGGAAGGTGCCCTTGGAGCGCGCCGGGGCGGCGCTGCAGGCCGAGGTGACGGACATCGCCGCCGTCGCGCCCAGGAAGGTCAGGAACTGGCGGCGGGCGACTCGGGCAGGATCACGCGGCATGGTTGGGTTCCGCAGCTTTGGGAAAGCTCGTTCCGCCGGGGGCACCAGAGGGGGGGCAGGGTAGGCGCGCGCCCCGGCGGAACGCACGCCTTCTAACCCGCGCCAGATGAACCGCGCGTGAGCGCGATCACACTTTCACCAGCGTTCGACTTCCACTTCCATGCGGCGGAAGCCATGGACGAAGTTCGCGCGCACGCGTTCGACCGCGCCGGCAACATGAACGCGCAGGCGGCGCTTGTGCATTTCCTCCAGCAGGATGCGCAGTTGCAGTTCGGCCAGGCGCGCGCCCACGCAGCGGTGGATGCCATA
>NZ_DDFB01000082.1:15654-33623 GCF_002336885.1 Novosphingobium sp. UBA1939
GAGATGTACCACATCACCACCTTGTCACCCGCCTTCACCTCGTGCCCGAACAGTTCGGCATCGGCGGTGGCGGTGCGGCGCATGTGCGCCAGCGGGGTGACGAAGCGGATGCATTCCTGCACCGCGTTGGGGATGATCGACGGGTCCTTTTCCAGGATGTCGCGCTGATCGGGGAACTGGTCGAGCGCGTGGACGATGCCCGACATGGTGTTGCGCGTGGTATCGTTGCCGCCCACGATCAGCAGCACCAGATTGCCCATGAACTCCTGCGGGCTCATGTGCTTCATCGCCTCGGAATGGATCATCATCGAGATCAGGTCGGGCGTCGGCTCGGCGTTGACGCGCTCCATCCACAGGCGCTGGAAGTAGTGCGCCATCTCGCGCAGGACATCGAAGCGCATGTCCTCCATGCCCTTCGCCAGCGCGATTTCGAGATCGCCCGCCCAGTCCGACCAGAACGTCAGCAGGCGGCGGTCGTCCCACGGAAAGCCGAACAGGATCGCCAGCATCCCGGTGGTCAGCTCGATCGAGACCTTGTCCACCCAGTCGAACTTTTCGCCGATCGGCAGCGCATCGAGCACGCTGGCGGTGCGCTGGCGGATCTCCGTCTCCATCCGCACCATTTCGGCGGGCGTGAACGCAGGCGCGACCGTGCGGCGCTGCCCGGTGTGTTCCGGCCGGTCCATCGCGATGAACATCGGCATCTGCCGCTCGGCAAGCTTCGCCGGATCGATATCGGCCGGCGGATCGCCGATGGTGATGCCGCCGTGCTGCCACGACGAGGAGAACAGTTCCGGCAGCGATTCGACGTGGCTGATCGCCTTGTGCGACACCACGTTCCAGTAATCGCCATAGGGCGTGCCGGTTACCTTGTTGACCGGGGCCTTGGCGCGCATCTCCGCGAAGATCGGCTGCCAGCGGTCCTCGGTATAGATGTCGGACCGGCTGACGTCCCAGGGATCGGTATGCACCGGCCGTTCCAGCGGGTGTTCACGCTGCCATGCGCGGTGCGCTTCTTCCACGGTGGGCGAACGGCGATAGGTGAACGGCGCTTCGGGCGCGAGCTGGGTAGCCATGGCAATCCTCCGTTGCGGTCCCTTCCGAACGGGACTCTGCGCAACGGTACTATCCCTGCAACCTACACTCGTGTCAATAAGCGTTCGTCACCGGTGCCTCACGCTTCGTCGCAACCCGCGCGAACAGCCTGGAAAACAGCCCGCCACCCTTGCGCGCGCCGCCCGATTTCATCACGTTGCGGCGGAACAGCCGTGCCCCCATGCGCACGATCGCCAGCACCCACGCGCCCTGCCACGCCAGCGCCACCAGATGCGGCCACAGCGCCGGCCCTTGCGCCGCCCGCGCCAGCATGGCGAAAGGCGAACTGAGCGGGAAGACCACCGCGCTCCATTCGATCGCGCTGCCGGGATGGGCCAGCGCATAGCTGGCGAAGAAGAACACCATCAGCTGCATCATCGTGACGGGCATCGACAGCGTCTGCACCTCGCGCACCGTGCTGGCCATGCCGCCGATGGTCAGAAACACTGATCCCAGCAGCAGATAGGCCATCGCGAAGTAGAGGAAGCCCAGCAGCAGGAACACCGCCCAGCCGACCGCCGGCGTCGCCAGCAGCGGCAGATGCCTTGCCCCGCTCAGCACCAGAACGCCGCCGGCCATGCCCCACACCGCGATGCCGACAAGGCTGAACGCCAGCATCGCGAACAGCTTGCCCAGGAACAGCGAATCCATCGGGATGGCCGCCGCCAGCACCTCGATGATCTTGTTGCTCTTTTCCTCAACGAGGTTGGACAGGACCATGCCCGCCAGCAGCATCGTCAGCAGGAACAGCAGCGTCTGCCCGGCCTGCGCGGTCGCGACCTGGCCGTTGCGCGTCTGGTCGGCGCTGGTCGCCACGACTTCGGCCTGCACCGCCGGGAACGTGCCGGGATGCGTTTCGCGCGCGCGCGCCGCGAAGGTGGAGACAATGCCCTGCCACATGTCGACGCGTTCGGGCGTGCCGGTCAGCACAGGGTGTTCCAGCGTGCCGGTCACCACGGCCGCGAGCCGGTCCGGCCCCTGGCGCAGCGCGGCGCGGCCATCGAAGCGCTCGCCGGGCACAAGCCGCTTCAGCTCCACGAAATCGGGCACGCCGCCGGCCATGCGATCGGCCATCGCGTTGCGCGCGGCGATCAGCGCCTGCCCCTGCACGCCTTCCATCGCCACGCCGATTTCGGGACGATCGAGATCCTTCTGCACTTGCGCGCCGATGCTGCCGGCCATCACGCCGATGACGATCGGGAACAGCGGCCCCAGCAGGAACAGCAGGAACGTCTTGGAGAAGATCACCGCGGTGAAATCGCGACGGGCGACGACGAAGGCCGCACGCACCTTTTCTGCCATCATCGGCGGCGTTCCTCTTCCTTGTCCTGTTCCAGCGCCCGCGCGGCGGCCTCGCCGGCAATGGCGACGAAGGCATCGTGCAGGCCCGCCCGCTCGATCGACAGGCTGAGAATGCCGGCATCGCCTTCGATCAGCGCGCGCAGCAGCGGTTCGACCCCGCTGGCCGGCAGCGTGAAGTACCAGAACGCGCCCTCGTGCCGCGCATCGGCCGGCAGCGCGGCGCGCCACGGCCCGTCCTGCGCGCGGGTTTCCAGCCGCACCTGCGGCGCCAGCCGGTCACGCGCGACATCGACCGGGCCGGCGAACGGCACCTTGCCGCCGGCGATGATCGCCACCTGATCGCACAGGCGTTCGGCATGGGCGATGACGTGGGTGGAAAAGATCACCGTCTTGCCGCGTTCCGCCAGCCCGCGCATCATGCGTTCCAGCTTGCCCTGGTTGAGCGCGTCAAGGCCGGAGAACGGCTCGTCGAACACCACCAGATCGGGATCGTGGACCAGCGTGCCCAGCAGTTGCACCTGCTGCGCCATGCCCTTCGACAGCTGGCGGATCTGGCGATCGGCGGCATAGCCCAGTCCGTGCGCTTCCAGCAGTTCGCGCCCGCGCCGGCGCCCCTCCTTCAACGGCACGCCGCGCAGCGAGGCCAGGAACGCGATCGCCTCGGTCGCCTTCATCGCGGGATAGAGGCCGCGCTCCTCGGGCAAATAGCCGATTCGCCGCGCGGCATCGGTGGGATGATCGCAGCCCAGCACGCGGCGATAGCCGGCGTCGGGATCGATGATGCCCAGCAGCATCCGCAGCGTGGTGGTCTTGCCCGCGCCGTTCGGCCCGAGAATGCCGTAGATCGCACCTTTCGGCACGGAAATGTCCACGCCGTCCACGGCGGTAAAGCCATCGAACCGCTTGACCAGTCCGCGCGCCTCGATCGCCAGTTCCACGCCCGAGGCGTCAACCTCATTGCCCGCCACGGGCCATTCGCCTAGCTCCATCCGCATGCGACGTGGCCTAGACGCTAAGCGATGAACGAGCGGGACAGCAAGCATGGTTAACACCGATGCAATCCTGCTGGTGCAACGGCTGCGCGCCGAAGCCGCCCGGATCGGCTTCGCGGCCACGGGCATCGCCCCGGCCACCGACGACCCCTTGCGCGCGCGCCGCCTGGAGCAATGGCTGGCCGATGGCTGCCACGGCACGATGGACTGGATGGAAACCCGCCTCGATCACCGGCGCGGCCCCCAATCGCTGTGGCCGGCGGCGCGCAGCGTGATCGCGCTGGGGATGAGCTATGCCCCGGCGGCCGATCCGCTGGCGCTGGCGGGCCACCCGGAGCGCGCGCGCATTTCGGTCTATGCGCAGGGTGGCGACTACCACGATACGGTGAAGAAGGCGCTGAAAGGACTGGCGCGCTGGCTGGTGGCCGAAGCCCCCGGCGCGGAGGTGAAAGTCTTCGTCGATACCGCGCCGGTCATGGAAAAGCCGCTGGGCGAGGCCGCCGGTATCGGCTGGCAGGGCAAGCACACCAACCTCGTCAGCCGTCGCCATGGTTCGTGGCTGTTTCTGGGCGCGATCTACACCACGCTGGACCTGCCGGCCGATGCGCCCCACGCCGACCGCTGCGGATCGTGCCGCGCCTGCCAGGACGCCTGCCCGACGCAGGCCTTCCCCGCGCCCTACCGGCTCGATGCGCGGCGCTGCGTGTCCTACCTGACGATCGAGCACAAGGGGCCGATCCCGCACGACCTGCGCGCAGGCATCGGCAACCGCATCTACGGCTGCGACGATTGCCTGGCCGTCTGCCCGTGGAACAGCTTCGCGCAGGCCGCCTCCGCCAACCGCGCGTTCCTGCCGCGCGCCGAACTGGCCGCGCCGCGCCTGGCCGATCTGCTGACGCTGGACGATGCGGGATTCCGCCGCCTGTTCGCGGGATCGCCGATCAAGCGGATCGGGCGCGACCGTTTCGTGCGCAATTGCCTGATCGCGGCAGGCAACAGCGGCGACGTGGCCCTGTTCGGCCCGGTGGCCGCGCTGGTCAACGATCCCGACCCGGTGGTGGCCGAGGCGGCGAGCTGGGCGCTCGACCGCCTCGTATCGGTTATGCCAGTTCCTTGAGCGGCGTGCCGGCGTCGGCCAGCCGGTCGGGCGCGATTTCGGCGCGGGCTTCCACCAGCTTGCGGCCCTGCACGTAGTCCTTGACCATGTTCACGCAATCGAGCGCGACGATGCGGCCCTGCTTGAGGTAGATCACCGAGAAGCTGCGCGTGGCAGGATCGCCGCGCAGCACGGTAGCATCGTGACCGGCGGAAAGGCCCACGGTCTGAAGCCGCAGGTCGTACTGATTCGACCAGAACCACGGCGTCGCCTTGTAAGGTTGCGGGTCGCCGAGAATCGACCTCACCGCCGTCGTCGCCATGTCGTTGGCGTTCTGCACGGATTCGAGGCGGATCACCGCGCCTTCCGCGAAACCGTTGGCGTGGGCCGCGCAATCGCCGATCGCATAGACATCGGGCAGCGAGGTGCGGCAGAATTCGTCGACGTCCACGCCGTTGCCGCCGGCCGCGCCCGCCGCCAGCAGCGGACCGACCGAGGGGATGATGCCGATGCCGACGATGACGAGGTCCGCCGGCAGCACGGTGCCATCGGCCAGCTTCACGCCGGTCACCTTGGTCCCGTCGCCTTCCAGGCAATCGACAGCCACGCCCGTGCGCAGGTCCACGCCGTGCGCGCGGTGCTCGTTCTGGTAGAATTCCGAGAGCGCCTCGCCCGCCACGCGCGCCAGCACGCGCGGCAGCGCTTCCAGCAGCGTGACATGGCAATCGAGCTTGGTCAGCACCGCCGCCGCTTCCAGCCCGATATAGCCGCCGCCGATCACCACCGCGCGGCGCGCGCCGGCATCGAGTTCGCCCATCAGCCGGTCCACGTCCTCGCGCGTGCGGACCGCGTGGACGCCGGCCAGATCGGCACCGGAGCACGACAGGCGGCGGGGATCGCCGCCGGCGGCCCAGATCAGCGTGCCGTAGCCGACCGCATCGCCAGAGGCGAGCTTCAGGACTTTCGCGGCGGGATCGACCGCCGTCACTTCGTGGCCCAGCATCAGCGTGACGGCCTTGTCGTCCCAGAACTGCGCCGGCCGGATATAGAGACGCTCGAAGGTCTTTTCGCGGGCAAGGTATTCCTTGGACAGCGGCGGACGCTCGTAGGGCGGCTCGGGCTCGCGCCCGATCATCAGGATCGTGCCTTCGAACCCGTTCTGGCGCAGCGCGATCGCGGCCTGCGCCCCGCCATGACCCGCACCAACAATGACGACGTCTGCCTGATCCATCCGAATCCTCCCGATTGCCCGGCGGGATTTGGGGAAAA
Source organism: Novosphingobium sp. UBA1939 (assembly GCF_002336885.1). Classification (NCBI taxonomy): domain Bacteria; kingdom Pseudomonadati; phylum Pseudomonadota; class Alphaproteobacteria; order Sphingomonadales; family Sphingomonadaceae; genus Novosphingobium; species Novosphingobium sp. UBA1939. The sequence goes on from NZ_DDFB01000082.1 coordinate 21,409, forward strand.
GACCGGCCGCGTCAACCACTCCGGCGCAAACTTGGCCCCATTTGCGCAGTCTTCCGTCGCAGTGGTCTGCCGCCGTGGTCCTCCGAACGCCTACCGCGCGAGCAGCCCCCGCGCCTGCCCCGCAATCTGCGCCAGCATGGCCGCGCCAACCAGTGGAGCGGCCTGCGCACGGGCGACGAGCGCGCGGAAACTGGCAACCGGCGCGGCATTGCGCCCGGCCCATTCCGCAACGGCCGCCCCCGGACCGGCCGTGCCCGCGCGCGCCAGGAAATCGAGGCGCATCTGCTGGAAATCGCGGGCCAGTCCGGCGGCAAGCAGGCGCTCCCACGGATCGGAAGGGTTGAGACGGCTGGCCGCCTGCTGCGCCCAGTCCAGCCCCAGCCGCTCGCCCAGGTCGGTGAAGGCGCGGGTCAGCGCGGCCGCGTCGATCCCGCTGTCCGCCGCCAGTTCGGCAAGCCCGATCCCGCCGTCCATGTCGGTCAGATGGCGCACGCGCTCCGCCGCGTCGGCAGGCGCCCCCGCTTCGGCCAGTTCCGCCGCGATGCGCTGCGATTGCGCGCGCGCCTCGGCGTGGAGCAGATCGGCAATATCGCGCGTCAGCGCTTCGACCCCGCCAGCCAGCCGCGCCACCAGCACGCCGGGCCGTTCCTCGCCCTTGCCCGCGCGCAGCAGGTCCGCGACATGGCCGCGTAGTGCCCGCGCCACGCGTTCGAACAGCATCAGGCGCACGTCCTCCGCCATCGGCGCGCTGTCCAGCAGCGCCCAGGTGGCAGGCAGGTCGAGCAGACGTTCGGCGGCGGCGAAAGCCGCGGCCACCTGCGCCAGCGTGACGCCTTCCTCCTCGACCAGTTCGAACGGATTGACCGGACCCAGCCGGTTGACCAGCCGGTTGGCCAGCTTGGTGGCGATGATCTCGCGCCGCAGGCGGTGGCCGGTGATGTCCTCGCGGAAGCGCTCGCGCATCGGCGTGGGGAACGCGGCAAGAAGCTGGTCTTCCAGCGCCGGATCATCCACCACCGTGCTGTCCTCCAGCGCGCGCTGCAGCACCAGCTTGGTGCTGGACAGCAGCACGGCGAGTTCGGGCCGGGTCAGCCCCTGCCCGCTGGTGGCGCGCCGCGCGAAGTCCTCGGCGCTGGCCAGCCCTTCGGTCTTGCGATCCAAGTCGCCGGCTTCCTCCAGCACGTCCATCAGCCGCGCGAACGAAGGCACGGCCGACGCGCCTGCGCGCTGCGCGATCGACAGAGCCAGCGCCTGCAGGCGGTTGTCCTCCAGCACCAGATGCGCGACCTCGTCGGTCATCGAGGAGAGCAACGCAACGCGCTCCTCCTCGGTCAGTCGCGCGGCGCGCTTGGCCGAAGCCAGCGCGATCTTGATGTTGACCTCGTTGTCCGAACAATCGACGCCGGCCGAATTGTCGATGAAGTCGGTATTGATGCGGCCACCCTGAAGCGCGAACTCGATGCGCCCGGCCTGCGTGGTGCCCAGGTTGGCGCCTTCGCCCACCACCTTCACGCGCAAGTCCGCGCCGTTCACGCGCAACGCATCGTTGGCGTGATCGCCCACATCGGCGTTGTTCTCGGTCGCGGCCTTCACATAAGTGCCGATGCCGCCGAACCACAGCAGATCGGCCGGCGCCTTGAGGATCGCAGCGATCAGCGCCTCGGGATCGAGTTCCTCGGCCTCCACGCCCAGCACCGCGCGCACCTGGGGCGAAAGCGGGATCGCCTTCATCGTGCGCGGGAACACGCCCCCGCCTTCGGAGATCAACGCGGAGTCATAGTCCGCCCAGCTCGACCGGGGCAGCGCGAACAGGCGCGATCGCTCGGCCCAGCTTGCCGCCGCATCGGGATCGGGATCGAGGAACACGTGGCGATGGTCGAACGCCGCCACCAGCTTGAGCGCCTTCGACAGCAGCATGCCGTTGCCGAACACGTCGCCCGACATGTCGCCGCAACCCACCACGCGGACCGGATCGGCCTGCACGTCCACGCCCATTTCCAGGAAATGGCGCTGCACCGAAAGCCACGCGCCGCGCGCGGTGATGCCCATCGCCTTGTGGTCATAACCCTTGGACCCACCGCTGGCGAAAGCGTCGTCGAGCCAGAAGTCCTTCGATTCGGCGATGGCGTTGGCGACATCGGAGAACGTGGCCGTGCCCTTGTCCGCCGCGACCACGAAATAGGGGTCTTCGCCGTCGAGGATCACCACGCCCTTGGGATGGACCACCTTGCCGCCGACGATGTTGTCGGTGAGCGAAAGCAGGGTGCGGATGAACACCTGGTAGCTGGCCTTGCCTTCCGCCAGCCAGCCATCGCGATCGCGCGCGGGATCGGGCAATTGCTTGGGATAGAACCCGCCCTTGGCCCCGGTCGGCACGATCACCGCGTTCTTCACGCGCTGCGCCTTCATCAGCCCGAGGATTTCGATGCGGAAATCGTCGCGCCGATCGGACCAGCGCAGGCCGCCGCGCGCCACCGGCCCGGCGCGCAAGTGAATGCCTTCCACGCGCGGGCTGTACACGAATATCTCGCGCCATGGCACGGGCCGGGGCAAGCCCGGCACCAGCGCCGAATCCAGCTTGAACGCCAGCGCCTCGGCCGCCGCCGGGGCGAAGGCATTGGTCCGCAGCATGGCATCGACCAGCGCGCGGAACTGGCGCAGCAGGCGATCGTCGTTGATCGCGGCCACGCCGGCGAGGCCGGTGCGGATGCGCTCGGCCGCCGCGTCCGCCGCCGCCGCGCGATCACCGGCAAAGGCGGGATCGTGCCGCGCGACGAACGCCGCGATCAGCCCGTGCGTCACGTCGGGCGCGTTCTTCAGCGCATCGACCACGGTGGCAATGCCGAAGGACATGCCGCCCTGCCGCAGATAGCGGAACCAGGCGCGCAGCCAGTTCGCCTCGCGCGCCGACAGCCCGGTGGCGACGATCAGCCGGTTGAACGCATCGTCCTCGGCCGCGCCGTTGAGCACGCCCGCCAGCGACGTCTCGATGGCCTCGGCCCGCTCCAGCAACGCCTCGGGCGTCACGTCCGCCGGGTGCGCGACCAGGAAATCGTGGATGTAGCCCAGCCGGCCCTTGTCGAGCGGCGTCGGCACTTCCTCCAGCACGCGGAAGCCGAAGTTCTCCAGCACCGGCACCGCATCCGACAGGATGATCGCGCCCTCGCGCTGGTAGAGCTTCAGCCGCACCCCGCTTTCGCCCGGCTGGCGATAGAGGCGCGCGGCGCGGCGTGGCGCGTTCTCGCCACCCAGCGTGCGCAGCACGCGGATGTCGCGCGCCGCCTCGCCCGCGCCATAGGCGCCGCGATAGCCGACGGGAAAGGCATCGGCGAACCGGGCGGCGATGGCCGCGGCGCGCGATGGCTCCTCGCCCTTGGCCAGCTCGGCCTCGACCGCGCCTTCCCACCCGCGCACCAGCGCCTGCACCGCGGCATCGAGCGCGGCCTCGTCGGGATCGGCATCGCCATCGCGGATGTCGAGCACGAAGCGGATCAGGGCGAGCGTGCTGCCTTCGACCTGCAGGCTCCAGTCCAGCACTTGCGCGCCGGCGGCCGCTTCCAGCAGATCCTGCACCTGCATCCGCATCGCGGTCGACTGCGCATCGCGCGGCAGCCACACGAAGGCATAGAGGTGGCGGGCCAGCGGCGCGCGAACCAGCGCCAGGCGCGGACGCGGCCGATCGACCAGGCTCATCATCGCGGTGGCGATGCGCTCGATGTCGGTGTCGGAAAAGCTGATGAGCAGGTCGTGCGGCAGCGCCGTCAGCGCATGGACCAGCGATTTGCCGGCATGGCCGCCGGGATCGAAGCCGAATTTCCCGGTCAGCGCGGCCAGCTGGCTGCGCATCCGGGGCACCCGATCGGGCGGCGTCGCCAGCGCGGCGCTGGTCCAGACACCCGCATGGACCGACAGCGCGACAACCTTGCCGTCCTCGACCTCCGGCACGATGAACAAGTCCAGCGGCACGCGGCGGTGCACGTTGGCGATGCGGTTGGCCTTGACCACCAGCGGCGCGCGCACCGCGTCCTCGTCCTTGCGGCCGGCGCGATCGAACCACGCGAAGGCGCGGTCATAGGAGGAATCGGCGAGCAGCTTGGCGGCGCTGGCACGGCAGATGCCGAGCGGCGCGGTCTGCGTGCCATCGCGATGGCGCACGACATGACCGAGCTGGGTGAGCATCCCGTCCGCCAGCCAGCGCAGGAGCGCCGCGCCTTCCTGATCGGGCAGCCCGCGCGCATCGCGCTGCATCGCCGCCTGCATCAGCGGCCAGTCGGCCACGGCGGCGTGGACATCGGCCAGCGTCGCCTTCAGCGCTTCGGCCAGTTCGCGGCGCTGGCGCGCGTCGGCGCGTTCGGTTTCGAGGTAGATCACCGATTCGCGCCGTTCGCCCACGGCCTCGCCTTCGGGCAGCGCCAGCAGCGTTCCCTCGGGATCGCGGCGCACCGCGACCACGGGATGGACCAGCCGGTCGATCGTCAGCCCTTGCGCGGTGATCGTCGCGCTGATCGAATCGACCAGAAACGGCATGTCGTCGTTGATCACGGCAATGCGCAGATGCCGTTCGCCCGACGTACCACCCACGCTTTCGATCGTCACCGCCGGTTCGGCGCCGGGGCGCCGGCTGGCCGTGGCCAGCGTGAAGCGGACGGCTTCCGCCAGCCGCGCACCATCGAAATCGCCGATCTCGCCCGGCAGCAGCGAGGCCATGAAACGGGCGGCCAGCGCGCTTTCGAGCGGGCCGCCGGTAGCAGCGGAAGAAGAGGAAACGTCAGGTGCGGACTTGGTGGCCATTGCTGTCATCCCGCGAGTGGCGGCGTAAAATCATTATGCCGCATTATAATTTTATATCCGTTTCTTGAACGAATAATACCAATGCTACTCCGGCCGACGCCGCAGGGCAAGCCGATGGTTTCGATTGATACCGGTCAGGCCGGTTCTGCCAAACTTTCGGCCGCCTGCATGGTCAGTTCGAGCGAGCGGCGGCGCAATGCCGGATCGAAGGTGGAGCCGGACACGATCAGTTCGTCCGCTCGCGTCCGCCGCTGGAACGCGGCCAGTCGCTGCCGCACAGTGGCGACGCTGCCGATCGCGCTGACCTGTCGCATGTGCTCCAGCATGGCGAGCGCGGGGGCGGGCAGCGTGTCGCGGTAGCCGGGCACGGGCGGCGGCAGCTTGCCCGGATTGCCGCTGCGCAGCCGCACGAACGACTGGTCCATGGAGGACGCCAGCAACGCGGCCTCCTCGTCGGTATCGGCGGCGATCGCGTTGATCGCGGCCATGACATACGGCTTGGCAAGTGCATCCGAAGGCTGGAAACGATCGCGATAGAGCGACAAGGCCGCATCGAGATGATCGGGCGCGAAGTGTGAGGCGAAGGCATAGGGCAGCCCCAGCGCGGCCGCCAGTTGCGCGCCGAACAGGCTGGAGCCCAGTATCCACAATTGCGGCTTTGCCCCCGCGCCAGGCGTTGCCTGCAAGGGCACCTGACGGTCGCCGGCGAACTGGGCCTGCAATTCCACGACGTCCTGCGGGAAGTCCTCCGCCGCGCGATTCACTTCCTTGCGCAAGGCGCGCACGATGCGCTGGTCCGCGCCCGGCGCGCGCCCCAGGCCCAGGTCGATCCGCCCCGGATAGAGCGCATCCAGCGTGCCGAACTGTTCGGCGATCACCAGCGGGTTGTGGTTGGGCAGCATGATCCCGCCCGCGCCCAGCCGGATCGTGGAGGTATGGTGGCCCACATGGGCAAGCGTGACCGCCACGGCCGCGCCGGCGATCCCTTCCATGCCATGGTGTTCGGCCACCCAGTAGCGCTGATAGCCGCAGCGCTCGGCCACTTGCGCGAGCAGGGCCGCCTCGGCGAGCGCCTGGCCTACCGTTCCGCCCTCGACCACGGGCACGAGATCGAGGACGGACAGTTTCATGACGGTTTCTTCTCCGGCTGCGTCGCCCCGGACGCAGGGCTGGCGGAAGGGGTGGCCCCTGATGTGGGCGCTGGTCCCAGTTGTTCAAGATAGCCTTTGGCCGTCTTCGCCTCGTCGCTGTCGGGCGCGGTGCGCACCACCGATTCCCAGCTCTTGCGCGCGGCCTCGTCGCGCCCGTCGAGAACCGCGATCACGCCCGCCTCCAGGCCGATGGCCGGGTCGGTCGCGTCGAGGTGCGCGGCCACTTCGATATCGCGTTGCGCGCGCGGCATGTCCTTGTTGCGGCGGGCGAGCGTGGCGGACAGCAGCCAGCCTTCGGCCAGATCGGGGGCCAGCCGGTGTGCCTCGTCCAGCGCGGTCGCCGCTTCGGCCGGGCGATCGAGCGCCACCAGCGCCCGCGCGCGATCGGTCTGGATATCGCCCAGCGCGGCGTTGTCGGCATAGCCGCGCACTGCCACCGCCTTGTCCAGCCAGACCAGCGCGCGATCGGGATGGCCGCCCGCCAGCGCGGCATTGCCCGCCATCGCCATCAGCGGCACCGCGGCCACTTCCTGCAGCATGGGCACGCCGGCGATGGCATCGGCGAAGGCCTGCTCGGCGGGATCGAACTGCCCCTGCTGGGTCAGGATGATGCCAAGGCACTGGTTGGCGCGCACGCGCTGTTCCGGGTTCTGCCCTTCCGCCAGCCAGCCGCGCGCTTCGGCCAGCCCCATCGCTGGATCGTGCAGCGCCTTGGCGAGGCAGACCGACAGCCGGTCCGGCGCGCGCGGTTGCGGCGGGCTGGCGGGCGCGGGCGAAGGCGCGGAATCGGCGGGACGGTGGCGGCGGGGAATCGGCAAGGCGGCGCCTTCCTGGGGCGAGGGGTTGGGGCCGATCTGCATCAGCGCGGCGACCGGCATATGAAACCCGCCAGAAGCGGGAACAATCTGCGGGGTGAACATCAGGATCGGCAGGACCAGCATCGCGCTTCCTTCAGGGGGCTTCCGCCACGCCCGCCCCCAGTGCCGACAGCGTATCCAGCAGGATCGCGATGTCGGCGGGGCGCGACAGGCGGTGGTCGCCGTCCTTGATCAGATGCACCTGCACGTCGGCTGAACGCAAGGCTGCTGCCAGCTTCAGCGAAAGCTCCCACGGTACGTCGGGATCGCGCTGGCCGTGCAGCAGGCGCACCGCGCCGTCGAAGGCGATGGTGCCGTCCAGCATCCGCCGCGCCTGCCCATCGGCCCAGAACGCCGGATGAGTCGGCGTGGGGTCGGGGCCATAGGGATTGTCCTCGAACACCGGCCGCCCCGCCGCCAGTTCCGCCTTCTGCGCGGCATCGTATCCCCAATCGGTGAAGTCCGGCGCGGCGGCGATGCCGACCAGCGCCTCGACCGTGCCCGGCAGCGCCTGGGCCACCAGCAGCATCAGCCAGCCGCCCATGCTGGACCCGATCACCACGGCACGGCCGATCGCGTGCGCGCGGACCAGCGCGACCACCTCGTCCCGCCAGCGCGACAGCGTGCCGTCGGCGAAATCGCCCTCGCTTTCACCACAGCCCGAATAGTCGAGCAGCAGGCAGGCCCGCCCCGCCCCGCGCGCCCAGGCCAGCACCGCCTGCGCCTTGCCGCCGGCCATGTCCGACATATAGCCCGGCAGGAACACCAGCGCCGGCTCGGCACCGGGCAGGAAGCGACAGGCGATGCGGCGGCCTTCCGGGCCATCGACCCTGGCGAGCGGAGCGATATCCTCGATCATCGCCGGCAGGGTTAGCCGGAAAGGCCACACAACGCCATCTTAACCCGGCCCTGCTAGCGCCGGATCATGACCGAACCCGGACCATGGCGCTGCGGCGCTTCGCGGAAAGCCGCGCGGCGCTGGTGCTGCTCCTCGCGCTGTTCCTGGTGCCGCGCGCGCTGCTGATCCTGCTGGCGGTGGAGCCGACATCGGACGCGGCCTGGTACTATTCGCGGGCCGACATGCTGGCGCACGGGCTTGGCTACCTCGGCGATCATGGCGAACCGACCGCCTACTGGCCGGTGGGCTGGCCGCTGACGCTGGCGCTGGCGTTCCGCGCGTTCGGCACCTCGATCTGGACGGTCGGCCTGTTCAACCTCGCCTGTGCCGGCGTTACCGCGTGGCTCACGCTCGACCTTGGCCGTCGCCTTTCGGGTTCCGAACTGGCGGGCCGCGCCGCGCTGCTCCTGCTGGCGCTCTATCCCAACAGCGCGTTCTACGTGCCGCTGGCGCTGACCGAGGTGTTCTACACCATGCTGCTGCTCGCGGGTTGCCGCCTGCTGATCGCGCGGACGCCGATGGCGCTGGTCGCGGCGGGGCTGGTGTTCGGCGTGGCGACGCTGGTCAAGGCGCAGACGCTGGTCGTCGTGCCGCTGGTCTTCGCCATCGCGCTGGGACGCGCGCCGGGCTTCTGGAAGCGCCTGCCCGCCGCCGTGGCGCAGGCCGCGCTGGTAATCGCGCTGGCCGCCGCCGTGGTCGCGCCGTGGACGGTGCGCAACCACCGCGTGCTGGGCGAATGGGTGGCGATCTCCACCAACGGCGGCATCACCCTGCTGACCGGCAACAACGATACCGCGCGCGGCGGGTTCACGCCCGAAGACCCGGTGGTCAAGGCGCTCGACGCGCGCACCGACCTTTCCGAAACCGCCTATGACGCCGAAGCCAAGCGGCTGGGCGTGGCGTGGATCAAGGCCCATCCCGCCGCCTTCGTCACGCTGATGCCGCGCAAGCTGGCGAAGCTGTGGGGGCCGGACGGCGAAGGGCTGTGGGCCTACGAGACCGGATCGAAGGCCTGGGCGCGCGCGCCGCTGGCCTTCCTCGCGCTCCGTGCCGCCAACCAGCTGTGGTATTTCGCCCTGCTCGGCCTGTTCGCCGCCGGGGCCGTGATCGAGCTGCGCCGCCGCGTGCGCGCCGGGCTGCGCCCGATCGACTGGTGGGTGCTGCCCTATGGCATCGCGCTCTATCCCAGCGCGATCGCGATGGTGTTCTCCGGCCAGTCGCGCTTCCACTATCCGGTGATGCCGTTCGTCTGCGTCACCGCCGGCTGGCTGCTGGCCCGCTGGCTGACGGGCTGGCTTGAGCGCCGTGCGAACGCGCCCGTCGCCAATTCCGCGCATGACTTTGCGCCTGCGGCCCGCTAAGAAGCCGCGCATGACGACGCTTCGCGCCATCACCACGACTACCACCACCCCGGGCAACCGGGGGCGGTTTCGCCTGCGCGCCTGACGCCGCAGCGATGCCGCCGCCCGGTTCGGGCGGATGGCGTCTCCTCCCGGACCGGCCTAAAGTTCCTGACGCCGCCCCTTCCGGCGCGCGCGGCCTTGTGCCAAAGCGCCAGACGCTGACAGCCAGAGAGTGCCCATGTCCGAGCTTCTGAAGATCACCCTGCCCGACGGTTCCGTGCGCGAAGTGGCGCCGGGCACCACCCCGGCGGACATCGCCGCCGCGATCGGGCCGGGCCTTGCCAAGGCGGCCCTCGCCGCGCGCGTCGATGGCGAGCTGCGCGACATCACGCGCCCGCTCGAAGCCGACGCGCAGCTCGCGCTCGTTACCGCGAGGGACGAGGCGGACGCGCTCGAACTGGTCCGGCACGATTACGCGCACCTGCTGGCGGAAGCGGTGCAGGCGCTGTTTCCGGGCACGCAGATCACGTTCGGCCCGGCGACCGACGACGGGTTCTACTACGACTTCGCGCCAAAAGACCGCCCCTTCACCGACGAGGACCTGCCCGCGATCGAGGCGAAGATGCGCGCGCTGATCGCCGCCGACAAGCCGCTGCGCCGCGAGGTCTGGAGCCGCGAGCAGCTGATCAGCCGGTGGAAGCAGCAGGGCGAGACGTTCAAGGCCGAATGGGCCGCCGAACTGCCCGGCGACGAGCCGCTGACGGTCTACTGGTCTGGCGACGACTGGCTCGACATGTGCCGGGGTCCGCACCTCGCCTCCACCGGCAAGCTCGATCCCCAGGCGTTCAAGCTGACGCGCGTGTCCGGCGCCTACTGGCGCGGCGACCAGAAGAACGCGATGCTGAGCCGCATCTACGGCACCGGCTGGCTCAACAAGAAGCAGCTCGATGCCCACCTGCTCCGGCTGGAGGAAGCGGCCAAGCGCGATCACCGCAAACTGGGCGGAGAAATGGACCTGTTCCATCTCCAGCAGGAAGCGCACGGCAGCGTGTTCTGGCACCCCAAGGGCTTCCGCGTCTGGCGCGAGCTCGAGGCCTACATGCGCCGCGCGATCGACGCTGCCGGCTATCGCGAGGTCAAGACCCCGCAGGTGATGGACGCGCGCCAGTGGGAGCAGTCCGGCCACTGGGGCAAGTATCGCGAAAACATGTTCGTGATCCCCGACGAGGTGCCCAACACCGAGGACGAAGGCCCGGTGATCTCGGGCGAGGCCGACTGGATGGCGCTCAAGCCGATGAACTGCCCGGCGCACGTGCTGATCTTCCGTCAGGGCATCAAGTCCTATCGCGATCTCCCCTTGCGGCTCTACGAGAACGGCTGCTGCCACCGCAACGAGCCGCACGGCGCGCTGCACGGGCTGATGCGCGTGCGCCAGTTCACGCAGGACGATGCCCACATCTTCTGCCGCGAAGACCAGATCGTCGACGAAGTCCGCGCGTTCTGCGCGCTGGCCGACCGCATCTACAAGGACTTCGGCTTCACCTATGCGATCAAGCTGGCGCTGCGCCCGGAAAAGCGCTTCGGCACCGAGGAGATGTGGGACAAGGCCGAAAGCGAGCTGCGCGACGCGGTGGTGCGCGCGGGCCTCGCCACCGCGGAATACGGCTGGGAGGAACTGCCCGGCGAAGGCGCGTTCTATGCGCCCAAGCTGGAATGGCACCTGACCGACGCGATCGGCCGCACCTGGCAGGTCGGCACGATCCAGTCGGACCGCGTGCTGCCCGAACGGCTGGACGCGAGCTACATCGCCGAGGACGGCGAGAAGCACCGCCCGGTCATGCTGCACCGTGCGATCTTCGGCTCCTACGAACGCTTCATCGGCATCCTGATCGAACACTTCGCCGGCCGCCTGCCGGCGTGGCTTGCCCCGGTGCAGGCGGTGGTCGCCACGATCGTGTCGGAAGCCGACGACTATGCCCGCGATGCGCTGGCCCAGTTGCAGGCCGCCGGCATTCGCGCCGAAACCGACCTGCGCAATGAGAAGATCAACTACAAGGTGCGCGAACACTCGCTGCAGAAGGTCCCGTACCTGCTCGTCGTGGGCAAGCGCGANNGAGGAAGGCACCGTCGCCATCCGCACGCTGGGCGAACAGCAGCAGAAGGTGATGCCGCTGGCCGAAGCCATCGCCCTGCTGAAGGGCGAGGCGACCCCGCCCGATTTGCGGTAGGATTAGGGGGCCATTGATCTCCGGCCCCCTTGGTTGGCGATTATATCCTCTTGCAAACGCGAAGCGTGAAAAAGCCCGCCCCGCTGCGACTAACGCCGCCTCCGGCAGCGCAAGTCTCGCTCCCCTCACGCTGGCGGGAGGGGTTGGGGGTGGGCGACGCCTATTGTCGGCAAAGGCTGCAAGCGCCCGTTAGGTAATCCGCCTCAGGCTCTCGCCTCGAGCGTATCGTGCTCGACGCCTGTAGAGTTGTGTCGGAGGGCGTTGAGGACGGTATCGACGATCTGGGGGGCGTTGAGGCCGGCTTCGTCGTACTGTTTGTCGGGGTTGTCCTGGTCCTGGAACACGTCGGGCAGGCGCATGGTGCGGATCTTCAGGCCCCGGTATTCGCCATTGCCATCCGTCAGGCCCTGGTCGCTGGCCATGGTCAGGACGTGCGCGCCGAACCCGCCGATCGCGCCTTCCTCGATCGTCACCACCACCTCGTGGCTCGCCATCAGCCGCCGGATCAGGTCCTCGTCGAGCGGCTTGGCGAAGCGCAGGTCGGCAACCGTGGTGGCGAGGCCCTTGGCTTCGAGCTGGTCCGCCGCCTTCAGCGCCTCGGCCAGCCGCGTGCCCAGCGACAGGAGAGCGACCTTGCCGTGCGGGCGCTCGCCGCCCCGCACGATCCGGCCCTTGCCGATCTCCAGCCGTTCCGGAACCTCGGGCAGCGCCACGCCGGTGCCGTTGCCGCGCGGATAGCGGAACGCGATCGGACCCGTGTCGTGCAGCGCGGCGGTGTGCGTCATGTGCACCAGTTCCGCCTCGTCCGCCGCCGCCATCACCACCATGTTGGGCAGCGTGGCAAGGTAGGTCACGTCGAAGCTGCCCGCGTGCGTCGCCCCATCGGCACCCACCAGCCCGGCGCGGTCGATCGCGAAGCGGACGGGCAGGTTCTGGATCGCCACGTC
>NZ_DDFB01000155.1:0-37377 GCF_002336885.1 Novosphingobium sp. UBA1939
TCACCTTGCCGCCGGTGCCGATCACGTCACGGATCTTCGACTTGTCGATCGAGATCGTTTCGATGCGCGGGGCATGGGCCGAAAGCTCGGTGCGGACTTCGCCCAGGGCCTTGGTCATTTCACCCAGGATGTGCGCGCGGCCTTCCTTGGCCTGCGCCAGCGCGGTCGCGAAGATTTCCTTCGTGATGCCGGCCACCTTGATGTCCATCTGCATCGTGGTGATGCCTTCGCTGGTGCCAGCCACCTTGAAGTCCATGTCGCCGAGGTGGTCCTCGTCGCCCAGGATGTCCGAGAGGACCGCGAACTTGTCGCCTTCCAGGATCAGGCCCATCGCGATGCCCGAAACCGGGCGCACGATCGGAACGCCCGCGTCCATCATCGAAAGACAGCCGCCGCACACGGTCGCCATCGAGGACGAACCGTTCGATTCCGTGACGTCCGACAGGACGCGGATCGTGTAGGGGAAGTCTTCCTTCGACGGCAGCACCGGATGCAGCGCGCGCCATGCCAGCTTGCCGTGGCCCACTTCGCGGCGGCCCGGGGCGCCGAAGCGGCCCACTTCGCCGACCGAATAGGGCGGGAAGTTGTAGTGCAGCATGAAGCTTTCGTAGCGCAGGCCGTCGAGGCCGTCGATCATCTGCTCGGCGTCCTTGGTGCCCAGCGTGGTGGTGCAGATCGTCTGCGTTTCACCGCGCGTGAACAGCGCCGAACCGTGCGTGCGCGGCAGGAAGCCGACGATGCTTTCGATCGGGCGGACCTGCGTGACCGTGCGTCCGTCAATGCGCTGGCCGTCCTTGAGGATGGCGGTGCGCACGATGTCGGCCTCGACCTTCTTCAAGGTCTTGATCGCGACCATCTGGGTCTGCGGGGTCTCGTCTGAGAAGGCTTCCTTCGCCTTGGCGCGGGCGGCGTTGAGCGCGTCCGAGCGGGCCGACTTGTTGGTCAGCTTGTAGGCGGCGGCGATATCCTTGCCGACCAGGCTCTTGAGCTTCTTCTTGATGTCCGCGGTGTTGTCGGTGAGATCGATTTCCCACGGATCCTTCGCGGCCTTTTCGGCCAGTTCGATGATCGCAGCGACGACCTTGCGGCTTTCGTCATGGGCGAACATGACCGCGCCGAGCATTTCGTCCTCGGTCAGTTCCTTGGCTTCCGATTCCACCATCATCACTGCGGTATCGGTAGCGGCGACGACCAGATCGAGGCGGCCTTCGGCGACTTGGGCCGAAGACGGGTTGAGCTGGTATTCGCCGTCCTTGAAGCCGACGCGCGCGGCGCCGATCGGCCCCATGAAGGGCACGCCCGAGATCGTGAGCGCGGCCGAAGCGGCGATCATCGCGACGATATCGGGTTCGGTCTCGCCGTCATAGCTCAGCACCTGGGCGATGACGTTGATTTCGTTGTAGAAGCCTTCGGGGAACAGCGGACGGACCGGGCGGTCGATCAGGCGGGAAACCAGCGTTTCCTTTTCCGTGGCGCCGCGTTCGCGCTTGAAGAAGCCACCGGGGATGCGGCCGGCGGCGGAATACTTTTCCTGGTAGTGGACGGTCAGCGGGAAGAAGTCCTGCCCTTCCTTCACCGACTTGGCGGCCGTGACCGCGCAGAGCACGACTGTTTCGCCATACGTGGCGAGGACCGCGCCGTCAGCCTGACGGGCAATGCGGCCGGTTTCGAGGGTGAGGGTCTTTCCGCCCCACTCCAGCGATACGGTTTTGACGTCGAACATTTCGTTTCCTTCAGCCCGCGCGCCCTATTGCATCGCGGGGTTTGCTGCCGGGGAATCCCGTCCCGGTCCGGTGCGGGGCCATTGATCGTGCCCCAGAGGCCACTCGCCGGATTGCGAGCCAGGCCCAAAAGCAAAAGCGGCCCGCTAGGGGCCGCTCCGCTTGGTTACTTGCGCAGACCGAGCTTCTGGATCAGCGCGTTGTAGCGCTCGACATCCTTCTTCTTCAGGTAGTCGAGCAGGCTGCGACGCTTGTTGACCATCTGCAGCAGGCCACGGCGGGAATGGTTGTCCTTGTGGTGGCTCTTGAAGTGCTCGGTCAGCGTCTGGATACGGCTGGTGAGGATCGCCACCTGGACTTCCGGCGAGCCGGTGTCGTTCGCCGCGCGGGCGTTGCTCTGGATGACTTCCTGCTTCTTTTCAGCGGTAATCGACATATTCTTACTCCGCGACATCCTTCAAAGGTTGAAACCCCGCACCACGATCAGGCTTCCGCCCGAAAGCTCCACCAGCGCGACCGGCACTCTGCCGTGGCGCGCCCAGTATAGCCCGTCGTGAAAGGGCAACCCGGCCAGAACGCGGCCCTGACGGACCGCTCTTGCCTGTTCCGGGTCAAGGTCAAGAGCCGGGATGTCGACCAGCCCTGCCTCCAGCGGCAAGATCATGTTCTCAAGTGGCGCGCCTTTACCCACATCGTTCAATTTGTCCAGCGAAATCGCGTGATCCAGCCCGAACGGGCCGGCGCGCAGGCGGCGCAGCATGGTGACGTGCCCGACCGTGCCGAGCGCCCGCGCGATATCGCGCGCGAGGCTGCGGATGTAGGTGCCCTTCGAGACGTGCGCAACGAGGGTGACCTCCTCGAGCGGTTCCTCCCCGTGGGCGAGGATATCCAGCGCATGGACCGTTACCGCGCGCGCTTTCAGTTCCACCGCTTCGCCCGCGCGGGCGCGGTCATAGGCGCGCTGGCCATCGACCATCAGCGCCGAATAGGCGGGCGGCACCTGCTCGATCGGGCCGGTGAAGCGCGGCAGGATGGCATGAAGGGCGGCGAGGGAAGGGCGCACCACGCTTTCGGCGATGACGCTGCCTTCCAGGTCCAGCGTGTCGGTTTCGCTGCCGAAACGGATGGTGAAGGCATATTCCTTGCTGGCATCCAGCATCCGCCCGCACAGCTTGGTCGCTTCGCCCACCGCGATGGGCAGGATGCCCGAGGCGAGCGGATCGAGCGTGCCGCCGTGGCCGACCTTCGCCTTGCCGAGCCCCGCCTGCCGCAGGTTGCGCTTCACCGCAGCCACGGCCTGGGTCGAGCCCAGGCCGTGCGGCTTGTCGAGGATGATCCACCCGTTCGTCATGGCCCGGCGCCATAGAGCGACCGGGCGGCGATGTCAGCCGCGATAGTTCCCGCGCGGAGAGATCAGGACTTGTGCGCAGCGTTCGCCGACTTCACCGGCGGGGCATCGACTTTGACGAAGCTCTGGATCGGATAGTGCTGGCCGCGCACCACGACATCGGCCCAGCGATCCAGCCGGTCGGTGCCGCTGTTCTGGATGCCGACCGCTTCCACGAAGGGCAGGTCGAACGCCGGCGTCATCAGCGTGGCGCGATACCATTGCCGGCCGCTGTCCTGAAAATAGATCACGCGGTCGCCGTCCGCGCGCCAATCCCGGATCGCGCCGTGGTTGATGAAGGGGACCGACGCCTCCTCGCTTGGCGCGGGCCGCGCCATCGCGGTCGAAGCGGCAACCGGGGATGCCACCATGGCCAGCGCAGCCAGAGGGGCGAGGAACAGTGCTTTGTTCTTCATGGCTTTTGCTCCATCGAGTTCATGCCCCCGACATGGCGCGGCTTTGCACCGGTTCAAGCTGCCGATACACTAGATTACACAACGTGACGTTAGGATGAATGCGGTGACCGGGCGGCGCTGCCGGAGCGGCGTCCTCTTTCTTGCTGTATGTGAATATCCTGCGCGGCCGGCACCATCGCCATCCTCGCGAGTTGTGATGCCGGGGCGCGATTTCGTGCGCCAACCCATCATCACCGCAACGTCGCCGCAAGGCGTCGCCACAGCAGGGAAGGCATCGCCATGGCCAAATCGCCTCGAACCCCTTCGGACCGTCGCCAAGCGGCCGGAGGCGAGACTCACCAGCGCGCGGAGGATCTGGATACCCCGGTTCTGACCACCAACCACGGCGTTCCCGTCTCCGACAACCAGAATTCGCTGAAGAGCGGATCGCGCGGGCCGACGCTGCTCGAAGACTTCGTGCTGCGCGAAAAGATCTTCCACTTCGATCACGAACGCATTCCCGAGCGCATCGTCCATGCGCGCGGCAGCGGCGCCCATGGCGTGTTCGAGGCGACCGACGACATTTCCGACCTGTCGAAGGCCGCCGTCTTTGCCAAGGGCGAAAAGACCGAGGTGTTCGTGCGCTTTTCCACCGTCGCCGGCGGCGCCGGGTCGGTCGATACGCCGCGCGACGTGCGCGGCTTCGCGGTCAAATTCTACACGCGGGAAGGCAACTGGGATCTGGTGGGCAACAACATTCCGGTGTTCTTCATCCAGGATGCGCTCAAGTTTCCCGACCTTGTCCATGCCGTGAAGATGGAGGCCGATCGCGGCTATCCGCAAGCCGCGAGCGCCCACGATACGTTCTGGGACTGGGCCTCGCTGATGCCGGAGACGACCCACATGCTGTTGTGGGCGATGTCGGACCGCACCCTGCCGCGCGCGTTCCGGACGATGGAAGGGTTCGGCGTCCACACGTTCAAGCTCGTCAACGCGAAGGGAGAGGCCAGCTTCGTCAAGTTCCACTGGAAGCCACGGCTCGGCCTGCAATCGACGATCTGGGACGAGGCGCTCAAGCTGCAGGCGGCGGACAACGACTACCAGCGCCGCGACCTGTTCGAAGCCATCGACACCGGCAACTTTCCGCAGTGGGACCTGGGCATACAGGTGTTCGACCAGGCTTTGGCGGAGGCGCAGCCCTATGACGTGCTGGACGCGACCAAGCTCGTTCCCGAAGAGGACGTGCCCGTCCGCCTCATCGGCACGCTGACGCTGAACCGCAACGTCGACAATTTCTTCGCAGAGACGGAGCAGGTGGCCTTCCTGCCGTCGAACATCCCGCCGGGTATCGACTTTTCGAACGACCCGTTGTTGCAGGGGCGGCTGTTCTCCTATCTCGACACGCAGAACTCGCGCCTGGGCACGACGAATTTCCACCAGATCCCCGTCAACGCGCCGCGCTGCCCGTTCGGCAATTTCCAGCGCGACGGCAAGATGCAGACCATGGTGCCCAAGGGGCGCGCCAACTACGAGCCCAACAGCCTTGCCGCGCACGGTGAGGAAGGCGGCCCGCGCGAAAGCGCCTTGGCCGGGTTTGCCACGGCGGATGCCGCGACCGGTGCGAAAGAGAGCGGCGAAAAGCTGCGCGTCCGTTCGGAGACCTTTGCGGATCACTACAGCCAGGCGCGCCTGTTCTATCGCTCGCAGACGCCAAGCGAGCAGGCGCATATCGCCTCGGCCTTCGTGTTCGAACTCTCGAAAGTCGGCCTGCTCGATCAGGTGCCGCCGCGCATGGTGGCGAACCTGCGCAATGTCGACGAGGACCTTGCCCGGCGCGTTGCCAACGGGCTTGGCATCCCGCTCCCGCCCAAGACACGGGCGGCGAAGGAGCCGATCGACATGCCGCCATCCGATGCGCTGTCGATCCACAAGAACATGAAGGAGACGCTGGAAGGCCGCGCGGTCGGCATTCTCATCGCCGATGGCACCGATGCCGCCGAACTCGACGGGGTGATCGGCGCGGTCAAAAAGGCCAAGGGCAAGGCCGTGATCGTTGCGCCCAAGGTGGGCGGGGCAAAGCTGAGCGATGGATCGGTGCGCAAGGCCGACGGCCAGCTCGCGGGATCGCCAAGCCAGATCTTCGACGCTGTCGCCATCGTGTTGTCGGACGATGGCTGCGCGGCGCTCCTGAAGGAAGCGGCGGCCGTGCAGTTCGTGATGGACGCTTTCGGGCATTTGAAGGCGATCGGCTACAGCGACGCGGCGAAGCCTTTGCTGGACAAGGCTGGCGTCGCGCCGGACGCAGGCGTCACCGGCCTTGGCAAGCCGTTCGTCGCGGCGGCTGCGCGCCGGTACTACGACCGCGAGCCGAACGTGCGCACCCTGGCATGAAACTGCCGGCGCTGCAGGATGGGGACGCGCTTCGGGAAGTCGGCGCGGCGTCGATCGCGCTGATCGGCGCGGGGCCGACTTCCATCTATACGCTCCAGGCCCTGCTGGCGCGGGCGGCTGGCCCGCTCTCGATCACGATCTTCGAAGAGCAGGCGCGGGCCGGGCTGGGGACGCCTTACCGCCCCGGCTGGAACGATCCGGCGATGCTCGCCAACATCGCCAGCATCGAGCTTCCGCCCGTCGGGATGACGCTGGTGGAGTGGCTGGCGCGGCAGGCGCCCGAGCGGCTCGCGGGATACAACATCGATCCGGGCGGCATCGACGAACGCACCTTCTACCCCCGCGTCGTGCTCGGCCATTACTTGCGCGACCGGTTCGAGGCGCTGGTCGCCAAGGGGCGTGCGGCCGGTCATGTGATCGACGTCCGTGTCCGGTCGCGGGTGACGGACATAGCGGCGGAAGGGGACGGCCTGTGCCTTTCCGTGCAGCCGCGGGGTGGCCCGGCCTACCAGGCCCGGTTCGGGCAGCTTGTGATCGCGACCGGGCATGAATGGCCCGAGGAACCGGAGGTTCGGCCGGGCTACTTCGCCAGCCCGTGGCCGGCCAGCGCGCTCAAGCGTATCCCGGCCGGGCCGGTCGGCATTCGCGGAACATCGCTCAGCGCGATCGACGCGGCGGTCGCGCTGGCGGTTCACCACGGCGCGTTCGTGATCGCCGCCGGCGAGGACGCAGGCGAGCCGGCTCCGGGGGAGAGCGCACCGGCGGAGGATCAGGCGCTTCGCTGGAAGCCGCAGGCCGGCGGCGCCGCGCTGCACATCACGATGATGTCGCGCAAGGGCTTGATGCCGGAGGCGGATTTCTTTTGCCCGATCCCGCATGAACCGTTGACCATTTTCACCGAGGAGGCTGTGCTGGATCTGATCGAAGCGGGCGAAAGTGGCCTGCTCGATCGCACCTACGGGCTGTTCGAGGCACAATTGCGATTTGTCGATCCGGTCTATGCCGACAAGATCGGGAGGGATTCCTCCGTCGAGGCGTTCGGCGAG
Source organism: Novosphingobium sp. UBA1939 (assembly GCF_002336885.1). NCBI lineage: Bacteria > Pseudomonadati > Pseudomonadota > Alphaproteobacteria > Sphingomonadales > Sphingomonadaceae > Novosphingobium > Novosphingobium sp. UBA1939. The sequence goes on from NZ_DDFB01000155.1 coordinate 6,941, forward strand.
CGCTATTTCGCCGAACGCCTCGCCGCCGATCCCTTCGCGTGGGCGCAGGCCAATCTCGACGAGGCGCGAAAGAATTTCGAAACCGGGACCACCGTTCCGTGGCGCTATGCGATCCTGAGGGCGCACGAGGTGTTCGCGCTGATCGTGCCGCATCTCGATGAAGCGGATCACGCCCGCTTTTCACAGCATCTTCAGCCGATTTTCACGGACAATTACGCAACCGTGCCTCACGCATCGATCGAGCGCCTTCTGGCGCTGCATCGCGCCGGCGCGCTTGCCATCCTCGCGGTGGGCGACGATGCCAGGCTCGATACGCATTCGGACGCGTCGGGTGCGACCATGTCGTTCGACGGCCAACAGCATCATTTTCCCGCGTTCATCGACGCTACGGGCCAGCGGCCGCTGGAAGCGGCGGCGTTCCCGTTCCAGACCCTGCTCGATCAGGGCGTTGTGCTGGATGCGGGGGAAATCGGGGCGGGATACCGCGGGATCGTGATCGACGATGACTTTCGGCCTGTCTCGGAGCAGCCGGTTGCCCGGCGCATCCATCTGCTGAGTCTGCCATTCATTCTGGGGCGGCATCCCTTCATCCAGGGCCTGACCAGCTGCCACGAAATGGGGGAGGCCGTCGGCGCGCGGCTCGCCGAACACGTGGCATGTGATCTGGAAAACATGGCCGCGTCTTGAGGGCGATTTTCGCACAACAAAGCACTTGTCATGGTATTGTATACATTTAACCTGCTCGCGTGCGCAATCGGGGAGCAGGTTTTTACGGCATGGCAAGGAAGCTGAAGGTCGCTGCGGCGCATATATCGCCGGTGTTCATGGACCCGATGGGCTCCGCCGAAAAGGCCGCCGAATGGATACGCCGTGGCGGTCGGGACGGCGTGGACTTCATCGTTTTCCCGGAGGTATTCATCCCGGGCTTTCCCTATTGGATCAACAGCTACGCCCCGCTCGCGCAACTGACGGCGAACCGGCTCTACCAGGATCGGTCGATCGAGGCCGATGGTCCGGAACTGGCGATCGTGCGCGAGGCGGCGCGCGATGCCGGCGTGGTGGTGGCGATGGGGGCCAGCGAACGCGCGAAGGGCGGCCGCACCTGCTTCAATTCGACCGCCTTTATCGACCGCGATGGAACGCTGCTGGGCATCCACCGCAAGCTCAAGCCGACCTATGCCGAGCGGTACATATGGGGGCAGGGCGACGGCTCCACGCTGTTCGTGCTCGATAGCGCGGTGGGTCGCATCGGAGGGCTTGCCTGCTGGGAGCATACGATGAACCTCGCGCGCCAGGCGCTGATCGAGCAGGGCATCGAGATTCACGCCGCTCTGTGGCCCGGACTTTCGACGATCAGGGGGCTTGAGGACATCAATGACCTTCAGGTCGAGGCGATGATGCGCAATCACGCGCTGACCGGCCAGTGCTTCGTGGTGTGTGCATCGAGCCCGGTAACGGAGGAGATGGTCCGGTTCATGACCGACGAGCTCGGGCCGCATGACTGGTTGAGCCCGGGCGGCGGCTGGACGAGCGTGATCCATCCCTTCGGCGCCACGCTCGCCGGGCCGCTGACCGGGGGCGGGGATCAGCTTCTTGTCGCGGAGATCGACCTCGAAGATCGCCATGACGTCAAAATGTGGGTCGACAGCACGGGCCATTATGCGCGCCCGGACGTGCTGAGCCTGCGTTTCGACCGCCGCGAGCAGAAGACAGTCATAGAAGTGGGCGATGAGGCCTGAAAGACGGGAAACTTTGAAATGATGAAGGCGGAAGGATCGGCTCTGATCGTGGTCGATATGCAGAACGGGTTTCTCGAGGACGACAGCGCCATGGCGCGCATCGGCTTCGACGTGGGCCTGCTGCGCGCGGCGATCGAGCCTTGTGAGCGGGTTGTGGCGGCGGCGCGCAAGGCGGGGATGCCGATCATCTGGACACGTTATGTGTACAAGCCGGACTATTCGGACGGTGGCGTGATGGTCGATCTGATCCCCGGCCTCAAGACCGAGCGCGCGGTATGCCAGGGCGATCGCGAGGTCGAGATCATCGACCGGCTCGCGCCGCTGCCCGGGGAACTGGTGGTGGACAAGAACCGCCCGAGCGCCTTCTTCGGCACCAACCTGCTGGACGCCCTGAAGGAAAGGGGCGTGCGACAGCTGTTTGTCTGCGGCGTCACCACCAATTGCTGCGTCGAAAGCACGGTGCGCGATGCCGCGCATCACGATTACCCGGTCTATGTCATCGCGGATGCTTGCGCGGAAGCCGATGAAAGCCGTCAGGCCCACGCTCTCCAGGTCATGGGCCTCCTGTTCGCACGCGTGGTGACGGTGGACGAGGTCGAGGCCGCGCTGGGATAGATGCCGTTCCCTGCGCGAACGAGACGGCGTGCGGTTCGATCTGAAGCCGCACGCCGTGGACGTCATTTCACCAGGGCAATCTCCGCCTTGCTGCCGCGGCTGCCTTTGGCGGGGGGCGTCTTGGCTTCCACGGGGGGAGGCGTCATAGCCTCCATATCGCCCAGAGTGACGTGATACGCGCGGCGGATGTGGTTATCCATGATCGACCGGGCCCATTCGCTGTCTTTCGCCCGGCACGCCAGCACCAATTCCTCGTGGTCGGCATGGCTGCGCGAGAGGCCGGCCTTGTCATAATTGCGCGCGGTGCGGTGCAGGATCGATTGTTCGACGATCAGGCTGCGCATCTTGATGAGCCGCTCCGACTGCGATGCCTGCAGCAGGACGTTGTGGAAATGGCGGTTGTGCGTGACGAATGCCTCGGCATCCAGCTTGATAGAGCCGTGGATCGCTTTCTCGATCTCGTCATTGTGGCGTTCGAGCGTTTCGATCTCGGCCGCAGTGATGCGGGCCGCGGCGCGGGCGGCGGCGTGGCTTTCCAGCAGCGCGCGCAAGGTGAAGATTTCCTCGACCTCATCGGCACTCCAGTCGGGCACGAAGGTGCGCTGCGTATCGGTGCGGCGGACCAGCATCTCCGCTTCGAGGCGGCGGAGCGCATCGCGGATCGGCGTGCGCGACACGCCACAGAGCTCCGCCAGCTCTTCTTCCTTCAGCTGGGTCTGCGGTGCGAGCGCGCCGGACAGGATTCGCTCCCGGATCATCTCATAAGCGACATCGGACGCTCGCGACATTGAGGTCTCCAGTTTGTGTACAGTCCGGGGGCGCTATGCGCTTATCCCTATCCCGACAAGTGACTCTGGTGGTCCTTTCATCGCATTTTTGCAATTCCTGCCATCAAATCAAGTGCCTCCATCTCCGAGACAACTTCGGCGTACTTGTTTTGCAGGTCGAACAGGTTGGCCTCGTGCGGGCGCGGATCGCGGTCGCCACAGGCATCGGCGATGACATAGGGCGTAAAGCCGTTTTGCAAGGCATCGAGCGCTGTCGCCCGCACGCATCCCGAGGTCGAAAAGCCGGTGATCATCGCGGTATCGATGCCCATCGCGCGCAACGTGGCGGCAAGCGACGTGCCGAAGAAGGCCGAAGCATATTGCTTGGATACAACGATTTCATCGGCGCGTGGTTCGATCCCTTCCGGAAAATCCCCAAGCGGCGAGCCTTCGAGGAATGCGGACAGTGCGGCGATCTTCTTGTAGAACAGTCCGCCATCCGCTCCGCCGGCCTGATAGACGACCCTCGTGAAGATCACCGGTACTCCGGCTTTGCGTGCGGCATCGATGATGCGGATATTGGACGCCAGCGCTGACTCTACCCCGGCATAGAGCGGCGAAGCCTTGTCGAGATAGGCGGTGCATACATCGACGATGATCAGCGCGGGCGATTGGCCGAAGGGCAGCTTGCCGTTGAAACCGGCCTTGGCATAGTCGGCGTCGAGATCCTGTGCCATCAAATCACCTTGTCCGCGCGCAGTTGTTCTATCTCTCCGGTGCTCAGGCCCAACAGGCTGCCATAGATCTCGTCGTTGTGCTGACCGATCTCGGCAGGGGCGGGGGTCCGCACCGACCCGGGGGTAAGCGACATCTTCGGGAAGGCGTTTTGCATCTTGATCGGACCGAACCGTTCGCTTTCGATGTCGACGATCGCCTCGCGCGCGGCGAAATGCGGATCGGAGAGCATCTCGGGCGCGCGGAACATCTTGCCGGCGGGCACTGCATATTCGAGCATCAGCGCCTCCAGATCTTCCATCGTCTGCGTCGCCGTCCAGTCATTGATGATCTGATCCAGTTCCGCCTGCCGCTTGCCGCGTTCGATATGCGTGGAATAGCGCGGATCGGTCGCCAGATCGGGGCGTTGCATTGCCTGGCACAGGCGGGCGAAGATAGTGTTCTGGTTGGCGCCGATCAGAAACTCGCCATCCTTGCAGGTATAGACGTTGGAAGGCGCGATGCCGGGAAGGGCGGAGCCCGACCGCTCGCGGATGAAGCCCGATACGACATATTCCGGGATCAGGCTTTCCATGACCTGCAGCACCGACTCGTAAAGCGCGGAGTCGACGATCTGTCCCTGTCCGGTCTTCTCGCGATGATGGAGCGCGGCGAGCGCCCCCATGCAGGCATAACTCGCCGCGAGTGAATCGCCGATCGATATGCCCATGCGCGATGGCGGCCGATCCGGATCGCCATTGATGTAGCGCCAACCACCCATCGCCTCGCCAATACCACCGAAACCGGCGCGCGAGGCATAAGGACCGGTTTGACCGTAACCCGACACGCGAACGATGATCAGGCCGGGATTGTCCGCCATGAGCACATCCGGTCCCAGACCCCAGCCCTCGATGGTGCCCGGGCGGAAGTTCTCGATCACGATGTCGGCCGTGCCGATCAGCTTTCGGGCGAGGTCCTGACCGCCCTTCTGGCGCAGGTCGATGCTGACCGCCTTCTTGTTGCGCGAGACGACCTCCCACCAGACGCTATGATCGCCCCGGCCCCACTGGCGCATGGCGTCGCCCATTTCCGGGGGTTCCACCTTGATCACCTCGGCGCCCATATCTCCCAGCAACTGCCCGCAGAACGGACCGGCGATCAGGGTCCCCATCTCCACGACGCGCAGGCCCTTCAACGCGCCCCTGTTTTCGACTGGCATTCGACGATCCTCTTATTCCGCGGCCAGCGCATAGTGCCGCGCGGTGTTCCAGCTTGGCGCAACCGGTGCGGGCAAGCCCGTTTCGGCTTCCGAATTCTGTCGCAAGGTGTCGAGATCGGGGCCGAAGTTGAAGACCTCGATCGTCCCGCCCCGCGCGGCGCGCAGTGTTTCGCGCAGGGCCTCGGTGGCCACGGAATCGACCACGCCGTTCCCGTCCGCGACGACGCCATAGGCCTTCGCGCCTTCGGCGGTGACGAGGCCTTGTACGATCTCCTTGCCGACCAGTGCCGGGTCGCGGGCATAAGGATCGCCCCAGCCACCGCCGCCCCAGGTGATGAAGTGGAGCACGTCGCCGGCCTCGACCGCAAGATCCTCCACCTTGTTGGGAACGATACTCTGCGAGCCGTCGGGCTTTTCCAGTATCTTGCGCGCGCGGGCGCCTGGTTCGCCGCCGTTGACGCCCCAGGGAGGCACGAACCAGCGATCATCGTGGATAGCGATCATGCCGGGTTCGAGGAAGCGATAGGACATGCGTATGCCGTTGCCGCCGCGGTAGAGGCCCGCGCCGCCCGAATCCACCTCAGTCTCGTAGCGTTCGATCACGAGCGGGAAATAGCGCTCCAGGAACTCGTTGGGCACATTGGTGAAGTTCGGGAACAGCGAGTGCCCGTCGGGGCCATCGCCCAGCGGACGGCCCGGAATGCCGCCGAAGCCGATCTGGAAGAGCTGGAAATACTTCCCCGCCTTGTCGGTGCCCGAATAGAAGAGGTGTGGGGATGAGGAAAAGCCGGCCGCGGTCAGGAACTCTGGCGTCTTCTGGCCGAGCAGGCCGCCCAGGATATCGAACATGCGGCCGAGCGCATGGGTGCGGCCCGACAGCGCCGCCGGGAAACGCGGCTTCAGGAGCGACCCTTCCTGAATGCGCACGTCGATCAGATCGTAATATCCGTCATTGAACAGGATTTGCGGATCGAAAACCATGATCATGTAGATGCCGAAGAACATCCGCATCATGTTTTCGTTGAGGAAGAAGTTGATCGACGCCTGGCTCTGCGGATCGGTGCCATCGAAGTCCAGGACGACGCGGCCGTCCTCGCGCCACATGGTGCACTTGATCTTGTAGGGGCCGTAGCCGAGGCCGTCGTCGCAGATGTAATCCTCGAAGCTGACCTTCTCCTCGCTGATTGCATTCTCGATCAGGTGTTTCATCGCGCGGTGGTTGCGTTCGAGCAGGTCCTCGCAGGCGGAGACGAACACGTCGTCGCCGAACCGCTCGCACATCTCGATCACGCGGCGCGAAGCGACGCGGCAGGACGCGACAAGGGCGTTGAGGTCCGCCCGGCACCATTCGGGCGTGCGGACCTGCGTCATGATCAGTTCGATCAGGTCGCCGTTGTATTCGCCCTTCTTCCAGATCTTGACGGGCGGGATGCGCACGCCTTCCTGGAAGATGGAGGTCGCGTCGATCGGCATCGAACCTGCCACCTTGCCGCCTATGTCGGACTGGTGCCCGAACATGGAAGTGTAGGCGATCAGGCGCCCGTTCTTGAACACCGGCAACAGCACCAGCCAGTCGTTGCAGTGGCTGATCGCGCCGCCAACCGAATAGGGATCCGACAGCATGATCATGTCGCCATCCTCGATCGTGCCGGTATAGCCTTCGAGAAACGGTCCGATGTACGAACCGAACTGGCCGACGATCATACGACCCTTGTGGTCCGCGATAAGCGGGAAGGCATCGCCCTGTTCGCGGATGCCCGGCGACATGGCGGTGCGGACGAGCGTGGTGTCCATCTCGACGCGCGCGTTCCGTAGTGCGTTCTCGATGATGTCGAGCGTGACCGGGTCGATCGCCACCTTGTGGAACGGCGTCGTGTTGCTTTCAATGATGCTGGCCATGATGCGTCTCCTTGTGGCGGCGGTCAGGCCGGGGTGATGAGGATGTTGCCGAAGTCATCGACGGTGGCGATGTGCTTCGTTTCGATTAGCGTCGTGGAATCCATTTCGACCACGATCGCGGGGCCGGGGATGATATCGCCCGACTTCAGCCTGGCACGGTCATAGATCGCGGCCGCTTGCGGGCCGCCGTCCATCCACAATTCATGGTCGCGGATCTTGGCGGCCGATGGGTCGCCATTGCCCTTCTCGATGGTGTTCGACGGCAGTTCCAGCGAACGGCCCAGTGCCACCGCGCGCAGGTTCACGAACTCGTGCTCGGCCTCCATGTTGAAAGTAAAGAGGCGATGATGTTCGTCATCGAACCGCTTGGCCAGGCCGGCGAGGCCAGCGCTGCCCAGATCATCAAGCGTGACCGGCATCGGCACCTCGAATGCCTGACCGGAATAGCGGATGTCCACTTCGAAGCTCGTTTCTATCTCGCTCTCCGCAAGGCCGTCCGCCGCCAGGCTGGAGCGCACCTGCCCTTCCATCTCGCCCAGCAGGGCCGCGATCTCTTCCGCGCTGGTTTGCGACTTGAGCTTGGAGAGCGAGCGCGCGGTTTCGGAGCGCATCCGCGTGGTTGCATCGCCCAGCGCGCAGAGCACGCCTGGAGAGACGGGCGAGACGGCGGGGTAGGAACCCATGAGGCGTGCGACCGCGTTCACGTGGAGCGGACCCGCCCCACCGAAGCCCATCAGCGCGAAATCGCGGGGGTCATAGCCCTGCTGCACCGAGATCATGCGCAGCGCGCCGAACATGTTCTCGTTGACGATATCGATGATGCCGCGTGCGGCCTCCATCAGTCCGATGCCCAGTGCATCGGCAATGGTCTGCACCGCCTTGCGCGCGCCATCGCGGTCGAGCTTGAAAGTGCCGCCCAACAGGTTCTCGGGAAGATAGCCGAGCACGACGTTCGCGTCGGTCACGGTCGGCAGCGTGCCGCCCTTGCCATAGGCGACCGGCCCCGGCACCGCGCCGGCCGACTGCGGACCAACGCGCAGGGCCTTGGTCAGTTCGGGCACGTAGGCGATCGATCCGCCGCCGGCGCCGACCGTTTTCACGTCTAGCGAAGAGGCGCGCACCGAGAGGTGGCCGACCTCGGTCGTGCGCACGCGGCGCGGTTCGCCGTCCTCGATCAGGGCGACGTCGGTCGAGGTGCCGCCGACGTCGAGGGTGAGGATATTCCTGAGCCCCGCATTCTTCGCCACCCAGAGCGCGCCGGTGACGCCACCGGCCGGGCCGGACATGAGCAGCGAGACGGGCTGCTCCTCCGATTTCTGCGACGACATCAGGCCGCCGTCCGAACGCAGCAGCGAAAGTCGCCCATTCATCTCGACCTGCTCCAGCCTGGCGCGCAGGTTGCGGACGTAACGGCCCACGACCGGGCGGACGGCGGCATTGGCAACCGTGGTCAGCGTGCGCTCATATTCCTGCATCTCCGGCAGGACCTCGTGGCTCAGCGACAGCGGGATGTCGGGCATCACTTCGCGTGCGATGGCGGCGACCTCGTTCTCATGCGTGCCGTTGAGATAGGCGTTCATCAGCGAGATGGTCAGCGCCTCGATGCCGGCCGCCTTCAGCGCGAGCAGTTTGGCGCGAATTTCGTCATGATCAAGCGGGCGCAGTTGCAAGCCCTGCGCGGTCATGCGGCCCTTGATCTCGACCGTATCCTCCAGCTTGGCGAGCGGTTCCGGCTTCGGCCACACGATCCAGCCGGCCAGCCCGCCGGGGACGAAGCTGCGCGCGATCTGCATGATCTGGCGATAGCCTTCGGTGGTGACCAGCCCGACGCGCGCGCCCTTGCCTTCCAGCACCGCATTCGTGGCGACGGTGGTGCCGTGCAGGAACACTTCGATCTCGCCCGGCGAAATCGCGGCATGGGCGCAGATCGCCTCGACGCCGTTGAGAATGCCTTCAGAACTGTCGTGCGGGGTAGACGGCGTCTTATGCCGCCAAAAGGCTCCGCTATCGTCGTCAAACAGCAGAAGATCGGTAAACGTGCCGCCGACATCGACGCCCAAGCGATAGCCCATTCCTATTGCCCCTTGTTGGAAGACTGATCCTGTTTCGGAAACATGCCCGACCGGCTGACCATGCCGGGCAGTGATTTACCCATGACGCCGGAGAGCCAGGTCGCTGCCTCGATCGCGCGGTCCAGCGCGATACCGGTGGATACGCCCGATCGTTCGAGCAGGTAGATGACGTCCTCGGTCGGTACGTTGCCCGCCGCGCCAGGGGCGAAGGGGCAGCCACCCAGGCCGCCGAGCGAGCCGTCGATCACGCTTGCGCCCGCCTGCCAGGCGGCCCAGACATTGGCGATCCCGGTATTGCGCGTATTGTGGAAATGGACGCGCACCGGCAGCGGCGCGATCGCGTCGCGCACCCGCTCGACCAAGTCGGTGACGGCGGCGGGCACCGCTACACCGATCGTGTCGGCAAGCCCGATCTCCAGCGGCTGCGCATCGGCAGCGCGGCGCGCCATCTCGACAATATGGCCGGGAGCGATCTCGCCCTCGAACGGGCAGCCGAAGGAAGCGCCGATGGTGATTTGCGCGCGCCGGCCCTGCTGGCGCGCAAGCGTGACGATATCGCACGCCGACCGGAGGGACTCGAGCGCCGTTTGCCCCTGGTTGGCCATGGCGAAGCTGTCCGATGCGACACACACCGCGCCCAATTCGTGCACCTTGGTTTCGAACGCACGCAGCGCGCCGCGCTTGTTCATGACGAGGCCGATGGTGATGACATCGTCATAGTCGGGCAGGGCCGCTATCACGGCTTCCGCATCGGCCATTTGCGGCACGCGATCCGCGCGCGTGAAACTGGCGACCTCAATCCGCTTGATTCCGGCAGCGACCGCTTTCTCGATCAGCGCGACCTTGTCCGCCGTGGCGACGATCAGCGATTCGTTCTGCAATCCGTCACGGGGGCCGACCTCCACGAAATCGACTGCCGCGCGGCCCGAAAGCGGGGGCGTGGTCGCCCCTGTTTCGTCCTGGGATCGTGTCGTGCTGCCGGTCAACTCATCGTGCTCCCGCATCGTGATTTTGTACACATAAATTCATCCATCGACCTTGACAATCGATTTTATCAAGGGAATTATCGACAAATTACGAGGTTCCGTCGATAATCGTATACATTCTTGAGGAAGGCAAGTCGCGTAATGGCAGCCGCTAAAACCCTCTATGACAAGATATGGGCTGCTCATGCGGCCCCTTTCGGCGCAGCGGGGGAGTCGCTCCTTTATATCGACTTCCATTTGCTCCACGAAATTTCGACGCCTCAGGCATTTGCGGGGTTGCGCGCGGCCGGCCGAACGGTCCGCCGGCCCGGGCGCGCGCTGGCGCTTTTCGACCATAACATTCCGACAGAGCACCAGGCGGACGGTCTTGATGCCATTTCCGATCCTGTTGCGCGCATCCAGCTCGAGGCGCTGCGCAATAACGCGGCCGCCGCTGGTATCGAGGCCTTCCAGATAGGCGATCCGCGCAACGGCATTGTTCATGTCGTCGGTCCGGAACAGGGCCGCACCCAGCCGGGCATGACGATCGTTTGCGGCGACAGCCACACCTCTACCCATGGGGCCTTCGGCGCGCTGGCGCATGGCATCGGCACCTCGGAAGTCGAGCATGTCCTCGCCACCCAGACGCTGCGCACGCGCAAATCGCGCAACATGCGGGTCCGCTTCGAAGGCGAAGCGCCCGCAGGCGTGACCGCCAAGGATTTCGCGTTGGCATTGATCGCGAAGATCGGCACCGGCGGTGGCACCGGTGCAGTGATCGAATATGCCGGCGAAGCGGTGCGTGCCCTGTCGATGGAAGGGCGCATGACGCTGTGCAACATGACGATCGAGGCGGGCGCGCGCGCAGGCCTGATCGCGCCGGATGAGACGACCTTCGCCTATCTGAAGGACCGTCCCGCTGCGCCCAAGGGGGGCGATTGGGATGCCGCTGTCGCATACTGGCGGACATTGTGCAGCGACGATGACGCCGTGTTCGACCAGGAGATCGTCATCGACGTCGCCGCGCTCAAGCCCCTGCTGACGTGGGGCACCAGTCCCGAGCAGGTGATCGCCATCGATGGGCAGGTGCCCGATCCGCGCGATATCGCCGACCCGGTTCGCCGCGCCAGCGCCGAACGCGCGCTGGATTACATGGGGCTCGAACCTGGCCAGCCGATCGCGGGCACGCCGATCCAGCGGGTTTTCATTGGCAGTTGCACCAACAGCCGGATCGAGGATTTGCGCGCGGCGGCCGCTGTGATCGACGGGCGCCATGTCGCAGAGGGCGTCAATGCCATGGTGGTGCCAGGTTCGGGCCTGGTGAAGCGCCAGGCGGAAAGCGAGGGGTTGGACCGCGTTTTCCTCCAGGCGGGGTTCGAGTGGCGCGAGCCGGGTTGCTCGATGTGTCTCGGCATGAATCCGGACCGGCTGGCTCCGGGGGAACGGTCGGCCTCCACATCCAACCGCAATTTCGAGGGCCGGCAGGGACGCGGCGGGCGCACCCATCTGATGAGCCCGGCCATGGCGGCTGCCGCGGCGGTCACAGGGCATCTGGTGGACGTGCGGGCACATGCCAGCGCGGAAGGTGCGGCGGCATGACGCCCTTCACGCGCCTTTCGGGCATCGCCGCGCCGCTGTCGGTCGCCAATGTCGACACGGACCAGATCGTGCCCAAGCAGTTTCTCAAGACGATCGAGCGCACGGGCCTTGCCGGTGCGCTGTTCTATGATTGGCGTTTTGACGAGGCGGGCCAGCCGATGCCCGGTTTCGTCCTCGACACGCCTCCCTATGACAAAGCGGTTGTCCTGGTTGCGGGCGACAATTTCGGCTGCGGTTCCAGCCGCGAACACGCGCCATGGGCGCTGCTCGATTTTGGCATACGCTGTGTCGTATCGACCAGCTTCGCCGACATCTTCTACAACAATTGCATCAACAACGGCCTGCTTCCGATCACGCTGGGCGAGGCCGACGTGGCCGCGCTGCTGGCCGACGCGGCGCAGGGCCTCGTCTTCACCATCGATCTTCAGAACCGCACCATCAGCTGCGGCGGGGTCGTACGCACGTTCGAGATCGAGCCCGCCATTCGCGAAAAGCTCCTGGCGGGCCTTGACATGATCGGGGAGACCCTTGCGCGGGCCGAAGATATCGCCGCGATAGAGGGCAAGCTGGAAAGGGCAATGCCGTGGCAACCGCATATAAAACGGGAGGTTGTATGCTGAATGAAGTGACCCCGCCGCGGGCCTATGTCGTCCGTATCGATCTCGTCCATGAAATGTCGCGCCGTTGCATCGCGCAAACCTCGACCAGCCTCAGCGACCAGTTCGGGATCAGCTGGAATACCTGGTCGAAGCTGCGCCGGGGTGAGCCCATCCGCCGCTCGGTCGCGCTGCGCCTGGTAAAGCGCGTCCTTGCCCAGCAGGGGCAGGATGCCGATCCGCTGCATTATCTGAGCGACAGCCAGGCGGAGGGAATTTGAGCATGGCGACGTTAGCCGAAGCTGGCCTGTACGATCGGTTCGCAGCCATTTGCGGTGCGGAGAACGTGGCACGCGCGGGGGAGGATCGCGACTATATGACGCGCGACATCTTCTATGATGGCGCGCCGGCGGCCTTCATCGTAAGCCCCCGCAACAAGGAAGAGATCGTCGCGATAGTTCGCGAGGCGGCTGCCGCCGGGCTCGCCGTCTTTCCGCGCGGCGGTGGCATGTCCTATACCAAGGGCTACGTTCCCTCGGTCGAGCAGTCGGTGCTGATCGACCTTTCGGCACTCGACCAGATCATAACGATCGACGAGGCCAACATGTTCGTGACGGTGCAGCCGGGGGTGACCTGGAAGCAGCTTTACGAGGCGCTTCGGGAAAAGGGTCTGCGCCTGCCTGCCTTCGGCACCATGTCGGGGGCGAAGGCCACGGTTGGCGGCGGGCTCAGCCAGGGCAGCATCTTTTACGGTTCCACCCAGTACGGCACGACCGCCGACCATGTGCTCGGGCTGGAGGTGGTGCTGGCCGATGGTTCGCTGGTGAGGACAGGGCAGGCTGCCATGACCGGTTCCAAGCCCTATTTCCGATGGCATGGCCCTGATCTTACCGGGCCGTTCCTGGGCGATTGTGGCGCGCTCGGTATCAAGGTGGAAATGACCTTCCGCCTGATCCGCTGGCCTGAGCACATGATCACGCTGTCGTTCGGCTTCGATGATTTCGAGTCCGTCTGGCAGGCGCAAAATGCGATCGCCCGCGCGGGCTGCACCGCGGATTGCTTCTCGTTCGACGCCGTGCTGCAGAGCCAGTTGATGGAGCGCAACAGCCTGGTGCAGAACGTCGATGCGCTACGCCATGTCGTCAGTGCCGGCGGCAGCCTGTTCAAGGGCCTGAAGAATGCCGCAAAGATCGTCGCGGGCGGCAAGGGCTTCATGAATGAGAGCGCCTATTCGATGCACGTGGTTGTCGAGCACGCGCTGAAGCCGGCGGCGGAAGCGGCGGCGGAGGAGGTAAGGCTGATCGCCACCGCGCAGGGCGGCAAGCCGATCCCCAACAGCATCCCGCAGGTCATGCGTTCGACCCCGTTCGGATCGATGGACCAGGTTCTCGGCCCCTCTGGCGAGCGCTGGGTTCCGGTGCATGGTTTCATTGCGCTGTCGGACGGGATGGAGGGGATGAAGCGGTTGCTCGAACTGCTCGCATCCTACGGCCCCCGCATGATCGAGCACGGCATATTGACCGGGATACTCAGCAACCCGGTCGGCGCGTCGGCGATGATCATCGAGGTGCTGTTCTACTGGCCCGATTCACCGCACGAACTCCACGAGAAGATCCTTTCGCCGCGCAAGCTTGCGCAGGCGCGGAGCTTTGCCAGCAACCCTGCGGCGCGCGCGCTGGTGCAGGAGATCCGCACCGCCATCCTTGCCATGTTCGCTGAAGTCGGCACCGCGCCCTTCGGCATCGGCAAGGTCGCGCCCTATAAGCAGAACCGCGATCCGGCGAGCTACGAGGTGCTGGAAAAGATCAAGACCGCGCTGGATCCGGAGCGTCGGCTCAATCCGGGGGCGCTCGGGCTGTCATGACCGAGGTGTTCAGCTTCTCTTACGGCCCGCGGCTTGTCTCGGGGGGCGATGCGGCGCTCGATATGGGCGCGATGCTGCCGGACGGGCCGGTCCTGTTCGTCACCGACGCCAACATGCGCGCCCTTGGGCTGTGCGACGCGCCGATTTCCGCGCTGGAAGCGACGGGGCGTGCGGTGGTGATATTCGATGCCGTAGAGGCCGATCCCTCCGAAGCAACGGTTCTTGCGGCAGTCGCGGCCGGGCAGGGGGCAGCGGGGCGGCGAGCAGAGAGTGTGGTTGGCTTCGGTGGCGGCAGCCCTATGGATGTCGCCAAGGTTGCCGCCTATTTGCTCGGCTCGGGCGATGCGATAGACGCAATCTACGGTGTTGGGCTCGCCAAGGGGCAACGCCTGCCGCTGGTGCTTGTGCCGACGACGGCGGGTACCGGTTCGGAAGCGACCCCGATCTCAATCATCACCGTCGGCGATGCCCAGAAGAAAGGCATCGTGGCGCCAGCGCTCTACGCCGACTGGGCGTTGCTCGATGCGAACCTGACGCTGGGGCTTCCGCCCGCCGTCACCGCCGCCACCGGCATCGACGCAATGGTTCACGCGATCGAGGCCTACACTTCGGCCCGCCTGAAGAATCCGCTGTCGGATGCCTTGGCGCGCGAGGCGCTGGCGATGCTCGCCGCGAACATCCGCGTTGCCGTCAAGGATGGGTCGAACGTTGCGGCGCGGCGCGCCATGCTGCTTGGCAGCCACCTTGCGGGCGTGGCTTTTGCCAATGCGCCGGTTGCTGGCGTGCATGCGCTTGCTTATCCGCTGGGGGGGCAATTCCATGTCCCCCACGGCTTGTCCAACGCGCTGATGCTGCCCCATGTCCTGCAGCATAACATGGCGTCCGCCATGGATCTTTACGCCGAACTGGGGCCGCTGGTCGATCCAAAGCTGGCCGTGCTTGGTCGGCAGGCTCAGGCCCAGGGGCTGATCGAGGCGCTGATCGCGATCGCGTCCGATTGCGGTCTGCCGGATACTCTGGGCGCGGTGGGGGTCCATGGCGACGATCTCGATCGGCTCGCCAGTGATGCGATGCTGCAGACGCGCCTGCTCGTCAACAACCCCTGCGCCATCACACGGGAAGACGCCCGGCGCCTTTACGAAGCGGCCCTCTAGGCGGCGCGGGCAAACTCCCCGGACCGCCTGAAAGCAAAACGCGAGTTGCCGGCGAGGCCAAGAATCCGGTCACGACGCGAGCCGGACCGACTCACGCGTCGCCGTGTGTAATCCCGCGCTGAGGCGGGGCATGGGGTTTTTACGCGTGCCTGGCGCTTCGTGACCCTTCAATGTGTACAATTGAGCGATGACTCGAAAGCGGATGTCTGCGACGATCTTCCCGAAAATACCGAAATAATGTCGTATTTCTCGTTGTGTGTTGCATCAAAAAGCGATTGACGTCGTCAATATTGCGTACAAGATTGGGATTGAAGCGGCGGGGCGCACGGGGTTTGCGGTACCGCATCGGGGCTTTCCAGGGGAAAGATTTTGCAAGTTAGAAAAGCCTACATCGACGTTGCCGCCGGCCAGATGCACTACTGCGCGGCCACCGGTGCGGGCGTGCCTATCGTCTTCTTTCATCAGACGGCCAGTTCTTACAAAATGTGGCTGAAGGTGCTGGACCAGCTCGATCTCGGCCTGCCGATGTATGCGTTCGATACGCCGGGCTTTGGCGGCAGCTTCGATCCTGACGGGGCGACAAGCATGCCGATGTACGCGGACTGGATGGCGGAAGCCATGACGGCGCTCGGCATCGACCGGGCGCACGTCGTCGGCCATCACACCGGCGCCGCGATCGGTGCGGAACTTGCCGCCCGACGGCCTGATCTGGTTGCGTCCGTCACGCTCATCGGCCCGCTTCCGCTGACCGAGGCGGAGCGTGAAGAATCGGCGAAGCAATATGGCCCGGCCTTCCTGCCCGAGCCGACGGGCCGGTATCTTCTCGACAACTGGACCTACATGAGCTTCGGCGAGGAAGTGGACGATCCGCTGGTGCTTCACCGCGAGATGGCGGACATGCTGCGCGCCTATCTGTCCCGTCCGTTTGCTTATCAGGCGGTATGGGATCAGGATTTCACCGCCGCTTACCGCGCCATCGCCTGTCCGCTCCAGATCATGTGCGCGGCTGACGACGTGCTCTATCCCTTCTTTCAGCGAGCGGCGGAAATCCGGCCGGACGCTGTCGCGCACGAACTGGGGGGAGGTGGCAATTTCGAGCCGGACCTTCGCGCCGGGGAAGTGGCTGACAGGATCGCGGTCTTTATCCGGGGAGTTGCGGCGTGATGTCGGCGGGGGCTCTTCTGCGGGCGCGTCTCGCCGAGAACAAGCTGCTGATCGTGCCGGGTGTGCACGATATGATCGCAGCCATCACCGCCCGGAAAATGGGCTATGACGTGCTCTATGGCAGCGGCTTCTGGCTTACCGCGTCCTGCCACGGCATCCCCGATGCCGGGATTGTCGGTTACGCGGAGATGCGTGAGCGCATGGCGACGCTGGTGAAGACCACCGGCCTGGCGATCATCGCCGATGCCGATACCGGCTACGGCGGCCTGCTCAACGTGCATCACACGGTCCGCGGCTATGAGGATGCAGGGGTGGCGGCGATCCAGATCGAGGATCAGATATTTCCGAAGAAATGCGGTCATACCCCCAACCGTCAGGTCATTTCTCTCGAGGACATGGTCGACAAGATACGGGTCGCCTGCGACGCGCGGCAATCGGCCGACACGATGATCATCGCCCGCACCGATGCGCGCGAAAAAGAGGGGCTTGATGGAGCGTTGCGCCGGGCGGAGGCCTATGCGGCCGCGGGCGCTGACATGATCTTCGTCGAGGCGTTAAGAAGCGCGGAAGAGATGCAGCGTGCCGCCGCCGCGCTTGATGCGCCGCTTGTCGCCAATATGTCGAATGGTGGCTACACCCCGATGGTGACCGCCGCCGAACTCGAACAGATGGGTTTTGCCTGCGCTATTTATCCGGCGTTGACAGGCCTTGTGTCCGCCTATGCGATGGAACGGGCCCTCACCGGATTGCGCGAAACCGGGCGCGCGGATCCGCCCGGCGTTGGCATCTCGAGTTTCGGCGAGTTCTGTGAAGACATCGGCTTTCCAGCAATATGGGAATTCGACCGGAAGTGGGCGCGATAAGTCGACCTTCGGTTTCATGGTATACTAAAATTGATGACTCGCCAGGTGTCAGTAGGACCATCTGCAATGCAGATTTGTTATATTATTGTTAAATAACAATGCATTGACCTGTAAATTTCAGCTTTTCTCAAATCCGATATTCAAACGGAAAAGCGATTGACTCAATAAAAAATGAGTACAAATTTGAAGTTGCAGCCTTGATTGAAAAGTGAGTCAGTCAACCTGACGTCATCGCTGCTCGGGAGGTTTCGGGCTTTCATTTTCAGCAAAACGAGGGGCTTATGACAGACAGATCATTGGTTAGGGCGAGTTCGGTTTCCATCGCGGCGATGGTCGTCTCTCTCGCCTGCCAGCCAGCTTTCGCGCAGGAAACGGTCGCGCCGGCCGACGCCGCTGCAGCTGATAGTGGCGAGATTGTCGTCACCGGTCTGAAGCGCAGCACCAAGCTGATCGATACGCCCGTGTCGATCTCGGTCTTCGACGCCAAGACGATCGAGAACGCCGGTATCGTCAAGCCGACGGATTTCCTGGCGCTGACGCCCAACGTCAACATCACCTCATCGGTCAATGGCGGCGATTTCCTCATCAACGTGCGAGGCCAGGCCTCGATCCGCAACGCGGAACCGGCCGTCGCCATTCTCGTCGATGACGTGAAGGTGGGCAGCCCGGCGGAATTCAACTCCGCGCTTTTCGACCTTGAGCAGATCGAAGTGCTGAAGGGGCCGCAGGGCGCCTACTATGGCCGCAATGCTTCGGCGGGCGCGATCATCCTCACGACGAAGAAGCCGACCGAGGAATTCACCGGGAACATGATGTTCTCGTACGGGAATTTCAATTCCTACAATGCGAACGCAAGCGTCAGCGGCGCGATCATTCCCGGCAAGCTGCGCGCGCGTCTGTCGGGCGCCTTCACCGGTACCGACGGCAGCTATACCAACGTGAATACGGGCGAACACCCGCACCGCTTCAAAGAAGAAGTTGGCCGTCTTCGCCTGATCTGGGACGAGGGTGGTCCGTTCACCGCCGATGGCCGCGTGGTGCTCTCTCATGCCACCGGTGGCGCCGTCGCTTACACTCCGAAGATTCAGGCCACGCCGGGTCTGTCGCCCAACGGCACCATCGTCCACGGCGTCCCCGTCACCGATATCAGTGCGAACGAAAATCTCGACGTGCCCTTCACCTCGGACGTTCCGGGGCGCTATGAGCGCAATGTCCTGAGCATCGGCCTCAAACTCAATTACGCCTTCGACTTCGCCGATTTGTCTCTCATCACCGGATATTCCAGCACGAACCAATATTCGAGCGGCAAGAACTATCCTTACACGGATGCGGCGGATGGTTTGACGAACTACTACGGCTGGGCCCCGATCTTTGGCGATCGCACGCAGAACCTGATCATTCGCAACCGCCAGGTCACCCAGGAAATCCGCCTCACGTCGAAGAACGATCCCAACAGCTTCCTCGAATGGCAGGCTGGTTTCGAATACACTTGGGCGCGGCGTGACTACACCATCGCCAACACGCTGAATGGTGGCATCCCCGCAGGCATGTCAGCGGCTGATCTGGTCGGCTATGTTGGTTATAACGCCGCGGGCGTCCGGACGCTTGTGGGTGGCGGCGCGGGCATTCCCTTCCCGGTCCAAATTTTCGGTCTTAACACGCCGTACGCGACCACCAACTATTTCACAGGTCGCTTCGACGGGACGAACTACGCGCCTTACGCCAACGTGAAATTCAATTTCACGTCCAAGCTTTCGCTTGCCCTGGCAGGCCGTTACGACATCGAAAAGCGTACCGTGGGCGACATTGGCCCCGACCAGCCCAACCCGTTCCTGGGCGGCGCGAGCTACAACCCTTGCGTGCGTATTCTCAGCGAGACGGCGGCGCAGTGCGCTACCGGCATCTCCCGGACCTTCAAGCAGTTCCAGCCGAAGGTCACGCTGACCTACAAGGTGCTGCCGACGGCATCGGTATACGCAAGCTGGGGCAAGAGCTTCAAATCGGGCGGCTTCAACCCCATCGGCACCCGTGAGACCGCCGTGTTGAGCCGCGTGACGCTGTATCGCAGCCAGGATCCGACGTTGACGCCCGCCGCCGCGCGTGCCCGCGCCGAAGCGGCGATCATCACGCAGGATTCGTTCAACAAGGAAGTCGCCACCACCTACGAGGTCGGTTTCCGCAGTGAACTGATGAACCGCCGCCTGACCCTGAACGCGGCGCTGTTCTGGACCGACGTGCGGAATGCGCAGCAGTATCTCTTCGATCCCATCGCCTTCGTGGAATCGATCGAGTCGATCGACAAGACGCGGGTCAAGGGCCTTGAGGTCGATGCGAGCATCAAGGCGACGGATTGGCTGACCTTGTTCGGATCCTATGGCCTGATTGACGCCGAGATCCGTGCGCTTGCGGCTAACCCCGCCGTCATCGGCAACAAGCCGCCGTACGTGCCGAAGGACACGCTCACTCTCGGCGCATCGATCAACGCGCCGATCTCCGATACGAAAACGCTGGTCAGCCGCGTTGACTTCAACCGCGCGGGGCGGACCGAGTACAACACCGCCAACGATCCGGACTTCGCGCGCAAGCCCTACAACGTCGTGAACGGTCGCCTCGGTATCGCCACCGACCGGTTCGACGTCACGGTGTGGGCAAAGAACATCTTCAACAAGAAATATGTGAACGAGATCGCGCCGATCGTCACCGGTACGGCCAATGCCTACTACCGCGCCGAGCTCAGGACCTTTGGTCTGGAAATCAAGGCTCGCTTCTGATCTTCCACTGCGGCCCCTGCCTGGTTTGGCAGGGGCCGTTCTTTTTGGTCTGTTCTGTTCCGGGAGATAGCGATGACTGGGAAAGTACGGCACGGGCAGGTCATCCCTACCTGGTCTCCGCCTTACGCGCCCGGTCCCTATTTCATGGAAAAATACCACGCGATCATGGTCGAGCTTGAAATCCCGCGAGAGGAGATCGAGTTCATGACGCCCGAGCCACTCAGGCCCGCCGATCATAACCGCGTCATCGCGATCATCATGGACGGCGCGCAGCCGCCGCACAGCCTCCACTACCACGAGGCGCTGATCTGCCACGAGGTCGAGTTCCAGGGGAAGAAGGGGATGCATATCCCCTATATCTGGACTTCGACCGACACTGCCACGCTCGTCGGGCGCGAAATCTTCGGCATGCCGAAGCTGCTGTGCGATGACGACCATATCGCGATCCATGCCAATGAGGTCTACGGC
The DNA here is from genome assembly GCF_002336885.1 of Novosphingobium sp. UBA1939. Lineage (NCBI taxonomy): Bacteria > Pseudomonadati > Pseudomonadota > Alphaproteobacteria > Sphingomonadales > Sphingomonadaceae > Novosphingobium > Novosphingobium sp. UBA1939. The sequence continues at coordinate 27,410 of NZ_DDFB01000155.1, forward strand.
AAGCTGGAGAAATACGGCCGCACCATGATGGAGGTTGCGGTGGTGATAGACCAGAAGGCATCTCTGGAAGATCTGCCGGCGCTCAATAGCTGGATTATGATGCGCCACATCGCTTCGCCGGACCCCGATGTTCCTGCGCGGCGTCAGATCGTCCATGCGCAAACCGCGGATTTCAAGATGGACTTCTGCTGGAAGGGGCGCGGATGGGCGCGGATGGGCTATCCCGGAACCTCGCGGATCGATCGTATTCCCACGAACAATGTCTCGCGTGCCTGGTACGGCAATTTCACCTTCGTCCTGAATCCCGCTAAAATTCTGGATGATGTCGAATATAAATTCGAAGATTGGCAGTAGAGGTCGAACGATATTCGGAAAGTCGTCCGGGCAATAAGTTTCGTTTATATTTATGTATACGTTTATGGATGGCGGTAAGATGAATGCTCCGCTTTGTCTTGAATGATGCGGCTGCATATTTCCCTGTTTTCCGATATTTCGTGAGGAAAATTCCACGAGATAAGCGATTGCAAGTGGATGTAAATGAATACAAATTTCACCCGCTGACGCGTAGCGCCTGATTCGGCGCGGTTAACATGAAACTCCCACCGAAAGGCAGGTTCGATGAATACCGCGACTCTCGATCCCAACCGGCAGTTTGAACATGACGCGCTGGCAACGCCGACCTCCGAGGAGGAAAGCCGCCAGATGTTCGTCAAGTCGCTGAAATATCACCTCGCAACCCGTGTCGCACCCGGCAACAAGCTTGCGTACGAAGCGCGCGTTCTGCCGGAGGCGGAGAAGGCGGGCAGGGCGCCCGGCAGTTATCACGATGTTCGTGCGCTGATGGCGGACGATGGCTATTATCGCCTTTGGGGTGCGATGCAGCGCTCCAGCCAGGAGATGATGTGGCGCTCTGTTCAGGTCTCGGTGGAACGCCAGATCGACGAATTGCAGGCAAAGGCGAAGGGGAACACCGCGCCGCTCGGCAGTGTCACGCTCGATCCCGACATGCCGATCCCCGGCTATATCTCGGCGGTCGATATCCACTGCATGCCGGGCAATTATCACGGCGAATTCCGGGAGGATGACCTGTCCAACGGCGCGGTCTATGACCGCGCGGTCTGGTTCTATGCCATGGGACGCATGGGCCCTCTCAACGACGACATGGGGCGTTCGATGAGCGACCATATCAAGGCGCACTATCCGGGCCTGAAGCCCAAACGCGTCCTCGACATGGGCTGCGGCGTCGGCCATTCGACGCTTCCCTATGTCGATGCCTTCCCCGAAGCGGAGATCTACGGCGTCGATCTCGGCGCGCCGATGATCCGTTACGCCCATGCCCGCGCCGAGGCGATGGGCAAGAAGGTCCACTACAGTCAGCAGAACGCGGAGAAGACGAACTTCCCCGATGGCCATTTCGATCTGATCGTGAGCCATATCCTGGTGCATGAAACGTCGAACAAGGCCATCCGCAATATCATGAAGGAGGCCTATCGGCTGCTCGCGCCGGGCGGTGTGGTCCTCCATCTCGAAACGCCGCCCTACCGGGCGATGACCGATTTCGAGGCGTGCATGCTCGACTGGGATACGCGCAACAACAACGAGCCGTTCTGGGGCGGCAGCCATCTTATACAGCCGGAGGAGATGGCCGAGCTCGCGGGCTTCGGCGCCGAACAGGGTTTCGAACGGACGATCCCTTCTGCCTTCGATCAGGCGGAAAAGCAGCGGACGAAAATCTTTCAGGCTGGCGATTTCGGCGGCGGCGGATCCTGGTACATCTGGGGCGCGGAGAAGGAAAAGGCATGATCGAACTTCCCCGCAAGGCCAAGGGCGAACGCCCCAGCTATTTCGAGGACGGCACGCTCGACAGCATGCTCTCCATGCTGCTCGCGCTGGCGGGCGAGGTGGTCGTGCTGCGCGAGCGGCTGGACAGCGCCGAGCGCATCATCGACGGGAGTGGTCTCCTGACCGACCGGATCGATGCTTACCGCCCGTCACCCGAAGTGGCGGCAAAGCGTGAAGCGTTGCGCGCCCAGTTCATCGATCTGGTGATGCGGCCGGTCCAGCAGGAATACGAGAACCTGCAGGAAAAGGCCGCGCGGCAGGAAAGCTACGACAAGGCGATCGACCTGTGCATCTCGGGGTGAGGGCACGGCGCCTTTACCCTTGGGAAGCATGATATGACCAACATCGCCATTCGTCGCGGCTATGCGGATAGCCGCGACGGACAGGTCCATTATCGTCGCGTGGAAGGTGCGGGCCGGCCCGTCGTATTCCTGCACCAGACTGCCAGTTCGAGCGCGATGTTCGAAATGGTGATGCAGCGCCTGGGCGATGACCACCCGAGCATCGCCTTCGATACACCGGGCTTCGGCAACAGCTTCCGGCCTGAGGGCGAGTTTACATTGCCCTATCTCGCCGCACGTCTGGTCGAGGCGCTCGATGACATGGGCGTCGGCGAGTTCGATCTGATCGGTCATCATACCGGTGGCTGCATCGCGCTCGAAATGACCGCGCAGGTTCCGGATCGTATCACCAGCTTCGGCTTGATGGGGCCGGTGATCGCGACCGCGGCCGAGCGCGATAGCTTTCGCTCCACGTTCACCACACCGTTCAGGATGGAGGCCGATGGCAGCCATCTCGGCCAGGCTTGGGAATACCTCAAGATCATTGGCGCGCACACCCGGACCGACCTGCATCATCGTGAGGTTCTGGACCACCTGCTGGCCTGGGATTCGATTCCCAAGGCATTCAGCGCTGTCTGGGACCAGGATAGCGAAAAGCTGCTGGCCGGAATCAAGGTGCCGATCCTGTTGATGATCTCCGAGGATGACGTGCTCTACCGGATATTCCACAACGCAACGCGCGCCCGCCCGGATGCCTTGGTATCGATCGTCGAGGGCTTCGACTTCCAGCCCGACAATGATCCCGACGGCGTGGCGGCGGGCGTGCGCGATTTCCTGAAGCGCGGTTTGGCCGTCTGAGGGCGCCCTTCGGTACCGCCTTGCGGTTATCCCGCGCTTGCCGTCACTCGTCGCAACAGCGCTTCCAGCTGGATCGGAACTTCGACACCGTGCCGCGCCCTGCGGGCATGAATGGCACACGATCGCCCGGGTCGGCATCGCCCCACAGCGCGGAATTGCCGCTTTTGCGCCATTCATGATAGTCGGGCGAGGCATCCTGCAACTTGGCGACGGGATGCTGGTCCCAGGGGATATGGGCGGTCGGCTTGTCCCACTCGGCGCCTTCGAAATAGGCGCGGGCGAGGGCATCGACGCCCGGATAGTCACGCGGCGGCCACGGATACCCCATCGGCGCGTCGGTATGGACGAGGAGGAGCGCGCCGGTGCGCGATATGAACGGCGCATGATACCATTCCTGCGGATGGTTCACCACGCTGCCGATGCCCATCTGCCCTTCGTTCACCAGGAAGCAATCGCCCTGCAGCAGGATGATTTCCTCGAAGCATTCATGATGGACATGCTCCTTGGGCGCGATTGTGTTGGGTTCGATATATTGAAAGCGCAGATAGCCGCCCGGCCCGCCGTCAAAGCCTTCGTCGGTGGGGTGGGGGACAGAGTCGGGCTGGCGGAGCGACTTGTGCATCACGCCGTGGCTGCCCGGCACGCTGTTGATCCACTGCTCGCGCCAGGGCTCGATAACCCGGTTGCGCGTGTAGGGGTAGGGGAAGCAGGGCATGTCGGGGTTCCAGAAGGCAAGCACGAGCGCACCGCCTGTGGTGCTGAACTCGCCGCCGCCGCAACCTTGCGCGACATGGACATAGGCCGACGCCCCGATCACCTGCCCGTTGAAGCTGAGGTCGCCGCGCAGCACGAACAGTTCGAGCGAGGCGAGCTTGCCGTCGGTGCGGCTCCTCCAGCCGGGAAACAGCTCGATGCAGAAGGTCTGCGATCCGGATCGCGGATCGGCGCTCATGAGCGCCCCGCAGAGCCCGCCGAGGAAATCGGGTGCATCCAGCGCATTGCGACCGAGTGCGAGGAAATTGTAGAAGCCCGGATCGGCACGGCTGACGCTCCTCACGCTCATTCTCCTCAATATGCGTTACCGTTCCCGTGTGCCCAGAAAGGTCGACAGCGCCGCGGCAATCTCGCCCGGGACGCGGTCGGTCTGGTAATTCTCCCCGCCCGACAGCAACACCGCCTTCGCGTCGGGGCGCATGGCCTTGGCGCGATCGAACAGCGGGAACAGGAAGTCGTCGGGCGAGCAGAAGATGAGAAGCGGTGCCCGCACGGCCTGATAGCGCTCGGCAAAGTCGAACTGCCACACCGCGTCATAGGTCCAGGCCCGTGTCTGCCAGGACCGCAGCATCGCGCTCATCTCGCGATTGGCGAGATCGATGTCCGCCGCGCCCGCCGTGCGAACGTAGTTCCAGTTTTCGAACAGGTATTGCCCGGTGTCTTCCGGCGTGAAGGGCGTACCATATTTTGCCGCACTCTCGGCTTTCTCTTCCGCATTCTGCGGGAGAGGGCCGATCATGCTCAGAGAGAGCGCGAGATCGGGACGATCGGTCGCCAGCGCCAGCGCGACGCCCGCGCCGGTGTGGTGGCCAACGATATGGCAGCGCGCAATGCCCAGGGCGTCGATCGCCTCGGCCAGCCAGGCACCATATTGGGCGAGCGGCACCGGGCTGGAGGGATCGAAGCTCTCGCCGAAGCCGGGCATGTCGAACGCGATCATTCGCCGCCCCGGTTCCATGCGTTCCATTACCGGCAGCCACATGCGATAAGTGCTGACGGTCTTGTGGATGAACACGATCGGATCGCCCGATCCCGCGACCTCCGCATAGTGGATCTGGCCAGAGGGCGTATCGGCATAGGCCTTGCGGTACTGCATCGCGTATTACCTTGCGTTCGCGAGCAGGTAGCGGCGCTCTGCATCATAGGTTGGCAGGTGCGCCATGGTGCCGCCATCGACAGGGAGGACGTGGCCGGTGATGTAGGCGGCATCGTCCGAGGCGAGGAAGGCGACGACTTTGGCGACATCTTCGGGTTGGCCCAGCCGATCCAGCAGAGCCGCATCGGCGTTGTAGTCGATGATCTCCTTGGGCACGAGGCGTTCCAGCGTCGCCGTGCGCATCATCGAGGGGGCGACGGCGTTGCAGCGAATGCCTTCCCGTCCGTGCATCGACGCCACCACTTCGGTCAGCATGTTCACCGCGCACTTCGATACGCTGTAGGCGGGCATCCGGTTGGCGGCGCGGATGCCGTTGATGGAGGAGGTGTTGATGATGCTGCCCCCGCCCGCGCGGCGCATCGCCAGCACGGCATGGCGGCACCCGAGCATCGTGCCGCGCACTGTCACCTCCATGATCCGGTCCCATACGTGCACGGGTACGGTCAGTATATCCTGGTCCCCGATCAGCGCTTCGTCAGAGAGCATGGCGGCGTTGTTGTGCAGTACGTCCAGCTTGCCGAATCGGCGCTCCGCCGTCTCTATCGCGTCGCGGATGCTGTCTTCCTCGCCAATGTCGCAGACTGCGGCTTCGGCGGTCCCGCCGGCTGCGACGATCTCGGCCGCGACCACTTCGGCGCTTTCCAGATTGAGGTCGGTGACCAGCAGCTTGGCGCCCTTGGCGGCCATGGTCATGGCCGATGCGCGGCCAATGCCGGAACCGCCGCCGGTCACCATGGCGACCTTGTTTTCGAGGGACATGAGGTGTTTCTCCGAACCACAAAAAGGGAGGTGCGCCTCCGTGGAAGGCGGCATCACCCGGTTGATACCGGATGCGCCGGGGGAGGGAGTCACTTTGTAATCACATAAACGGGTTTGGGCGCGTGCCGACGGCCAATCGGGTGGCAAGGGGCTTGCGCGGCGCGTCAAGGCAGCATGTATTTCGGCCAGAACAGTCCATCGCGACCGCCCCCCTCCCGGAGTGACAATGTACCAGCAGCAGACCGCTTCCCCGACGTCGCCTGCCATGGACCCAGCGACCAGACGCTCCCTCTTCATCGTCCTGATGAGCGCGGCCGTCCTGTTTGTGAACAACGGCTTCATCGTAACCGGGATCACCGCTTTCGATAGCGAGTTGCTGACCCGCTTTCACGTGAGCGTCGGCGCGCTCAAGCTCCGCGATACCTTTACCTTCGGCACTGTCGCAGTCGCCGGACCGCTGGCGGGCTACCTGCTCGATCGGATCGGCCTCAAGCCGCTGATGGTTATCGGGATGCTGCTGATGGCGATCGGCATGGCCATGTATTCGCGCGCCGATGACATTTACGCGCTCTACGCCATCCACATCCTGTTCGGCTTGTGTCTGGTGACGGCGGGGCTCTTCGCCAACGTCATTCTGGTTGCGGCTTCGACCAACAGGCACCGTGGCCTGTCGATCGGCTTCATCATAGCCGGGTCCAGCTTCGGCCAGGCGATCGCGCCGCGCATCAACGATCTCCTCGCCATGAACCTGGGCTGGCGGCACGCGCTGTTGGTGGACGCGGTCACGCCGCTGCTCATCATCCCGGGCATTCTGTTGATCTTCCCGCGTCTCAAGGGGAGCACCAGCTTTGAAAGCGACGATCCCAATGTTCCCGGCGTGACTTACAAGGCGGCGCTGACCCATCGCAATTTCTGGCTGCTGTCGATCACCGCCGCGATCGGCTTTTGCGTCCAGCTCGGCGTCGTCACCAACATGGTCCTGTTCGTCGAGCGCGACCTGCGACTGGGTGGGGCGGCGGCCAGCGGCGCGGTCTTCCTGCTGTTCATAAGCGCGCTGACCTCTCAGATCGGTGCGGGCTTTCTCGCCGACCGGTTCGGATCGCGGATTGTCCACGTGACCAGTCTTGTCATCATGGCGTGTGGTTGCGCGTGTCTGACCATGGGCACGCCCGGCTGGATGTGGATCGGCGCGCTGCTGTTCGGGCTTGGCTGGGGTGGCAATTACTCGCTGATCCAGCTGCTGACATCGAACTTGTTCCTCGGTCCCGCGATCGGTCGGATCATGGGGACGATCGCCGTTATCGAGTCCGTGGGGGCGGCTTCCGGCCCCTATGCGATCGGCGCGCTTTACGACAGCGCGGGCACCTACAGCGTGCCGTTCGGCATCTCGACCGTGTTGATCCTGCTGTGCGTGCTGGCAGTGCGGGCGCTCGATCTGCCGCCACGCCGCCAGGCCGGCGCACCGGCTCATGCCGAGAATCCCCATGAACCTTATTAGGGGTTAGGAAAAATTCCGCGGGAGCAAAGGGCAGGGGGTATCTGCCATCAGTCTCTCGCGGGCAGACCCGCACCGCACAGGTTATCGATATAGCTTTTGAACGCACGCGCTGAATCTGCGGGAGAGACACGATCCGCATGCGCGCGTAATTGAGTACGCTCCTGGGGCGAACAGCGGCGATCGAACGCGAAGAGCACTGGCAGAGCCTGAGACAGTTCTGTCGAGCCACCGTTCATTGCCTGGTCGTAGACATAGGCCCAAGCCGAGGGACCAAGAGCAGCGACATCGTCCGCAAGGACAGGTCGGCTCGGTGTCCGCGAATGCAGAACCTCTACATAAAGAGCGTATCGCTCCGGCAGAGCCCGCTGCCTCGCAATCCTGTGGAGCGTTTCATCGGCGACCGTTGCGTAAGGACTTGCGTTACAGCCCGTGACAGCGACCGCGATAGTGAGCCAGACAGGTGCGCGCATCCTGCGATGCTAAACGATTTGCACGTCGATCGCTATTAGGCGACAACCGTCGAGACATCTTCAAGCCTGTCCCCCCGTTATGCCAGCGTAGGCTGGCATCTCTGGCCTCAGGCAATCCGGCATGAGATCCCGGCCTTCGCCAGGATGACGGGATTTTGGGCGATAGGTGCCGGGCCATAGCTGTCCGTTTGAAGCGGACCGCCGGTGTCAAGTTCCTGCGTGACTATCTCGCGGCGGAGGTTGGCCGCTTTCTCCCCTTCCTTTCGGAAGGGGAGGTCGCCGGTTCCGGTCAGCCCGGCAGCTTGAACAGCTTCAGTGCGTTTTCGCGCATCAGTAGCGGATAGGCCTCGGGCCGCACGCCATGCTCGTTGATCTCGCGAATGCCGCGTTCGGGATCGATAACCGGCCAGTCGGTGCCGAACAGGACCTTATGCTTGCCGTAAGTATTGAGGTAATGCCAGAGTTCCTCCGGCCAGTACTTCGGTGCATAGGCGTCCACGCCGATATAGATGTTCGGGTGCTTCCACGCCATGGCGATCATCTCGCCGGTCCACGGCACGCCGATATGGATGCCGATCAGCTTCAGTTCCGGAAAGTCGATGGCGACCTGGTCGAGCGTGATCGGCCGGGCGACCGACGGCAGGCGGATGTCGGACTGGTAGACGAGGTTCTGCCCGACCTGCATCATCACCGGCACGTCAAGCTCGCAGCATTTGGCGTAATAGGGATAGACCTGTGCCGCGTCGGGAGCGATGCGCGACCAGTGCGGGTACCAGTGGGCGCCGACGAAGCCATACTCCTTGACCGCATGTTCCAGGTCGCGCACGCCCTGCATGCCCATGTTCGGCTCGATGCCCGCAACGCCCGAGAAACGGTCGGGATACTTGGCGCAGATCTCCGCGACGCGTTCATAGGGGATGTGCGCCGACCACTTCATGCGCGGATCGCCCGCGCGGCAGGCGAGCAGCAGCGAGCGTTCTACGCCAGCGGCATCCATCTTCTCGATATAGCGCTCGATGGTGACCCCGCCGCGCATGTCTGCCGGCATGTTGATCTGTTCCATGAACCGTTCGTCGAAGCCCAGGCTGCCCTCTTCGAACTCCACCGGGGTAAAAAGATTGCAGACGATATCGATTGCTTTGACCACTGTTTTGTTCCTCAGGGGATGGTGAGGCCGCCATCGACGGGCAAGACCGCGCCGGTGACGAACGAAGATGCGTCGGAAATCAGCCACAGGATTGCTTCGGCAATTTCCGCAGGCTCGGCGATGCGGCCGATCGGATGGCCGGCGGCCAGAAAGCGCTCCCGGTCGGGGTCTGCCTCGACCCAGCACGCCGATGCTGGCGGGCTGGGTNNACCCAGCCCGCCAGCATCGGCGTGCGCGTGCCACCGGGGCATACCGCGTTGGCGCGAATGCCTTGCGGCGCATAGTCGATCGCCGCCGACTTGGTGAGTCCGATCACGCCGAACTTGCTGGCGATATACTGGACCTGGTTGGGAACGGCGACGAGGCCCGCGACCGACGACAGATTCACGATCGACCCGCCGCCAGCCTTGAGCAGCAGCGGGATCGCGGCGCGGATCGTGAAGAACATGCCGGTCAGGTTGACGCCGACAACGCTGTTCCACGTTTCGTCGGTGCATTCGGCCAGCAGCGTCGCGTCGCCGGTAAGACCGGCCGCGCAGACGAGGCCGTCGATCGAGCCGGACTTGGCCTCGACTTCCGCCATCACGCGGGCGACATCGGCGGAGTTGGTCACGTCGACGCCCAAGCCGAAGGCGGCACTTTCGCTGCCGATCTCGGCGGCGACGGCGCTGGCCTTGCCAGCATCGATGTCGGCCAGGATCACGCGCGCGCCGCGGCTTGCGGCGATCAGTCCGGTTTCCCGGCCGATGCCCGATCCGCCACCAGTGATGAGGATGGTTTTGCCATCGAGGGATGCGGGGGCCTTGATCAAGACGGTTCTCCGGGAGGGAGGCGCTGGCGTGGCGGTCAGGAACCGGGCGCTTCGGCGATCAGCATGTCGCGCAGTTCACGCTTCATGATCTTGCCGCTGGCATTGCGTGGCAGCTCGCCGATGAAGCTGATGCCGCGCGGCACCTTGTAGCCGGAGAGTTCGGTGCGGCAGGCCTTGATGACGAGGTCGGCATCCACTTCGGCCCCGGTGAAGGGGACGATGAAGGCGTGCAAAGCCTCGCCCCATTCACGATCGGGGCGGCCTACAACGGCGACTTCGGCCACGCCCTCGACCCGCGCCACGACGTTCTCGATCTCACGCGGGTATACGTTGACGCCGCCTGAGACCACCATGTCCTTCTTGCGGTCGACG
>NZ_DDFB01000116.1:0-52210 GCF_002336885.1 Novosphingobium sp. UBA1939
CGTGGCCGCCCAGGCGCCCGCCGTGAGGCCGGCGGTGGCGCCCGCGGCGCGCAGCCGCGTGGGGGCCAGTCGCCGGAACGACCAGAGCAGCCCGCCGAAAATCGGGATCGCCAGCAGGAATACGTTGCGCGAACAGATCTTCCAGCTCGCGCCCAGCCACATCGCCATCCATTCGGACGATGGCGTCTTGGCCATTTCCGCAATGCTGATCGCCGCAAGGCCCGCGACCGGCAGGGCCATGATCCACAGCCAGCCGAGCGCCGCGCCGTCGGGCCTGCCCAGCCGCGCGGTCGCCAGTGTCGCGCAGAGGGCCAGGGACGCGGTGTAGAGCCACTTCATCCAGAATGCGCCGCCATGCATGGCGATCCAGAGATCGGGCCGGAAGCCCAGCCATGCGCCGACGGCGAGCAGAGTCCCCCCGCCCCCCAGGATCAAACCGGCGGTCAGCCTCCGGCGCAGGGCATGGCGCGGCATGGGTTTGACGTCCTTCGTCAGGCTGTCGATAAGGTCGTCGGTGTTCATTTCAATGTGTCCCTGACCCGTGCGGCGAGCGCTTTCAGCCCGCGATGCACGGATACTTTCACGTCGGATTCGCCCATGGCGTGCCGAGCGGCGGCTTCGGCCGTACTGAGTCCGTCGATCCGCGTGGCCCGGATCGCGGCCGCCTGTTTGGCCGGGATCGTATCGAGCAGGCGGGAGACGTCCGAGCGGGCGTTGCTGGCGTCCTCGAAGCCTTCGACGACAAGAATGTCCTCCAGTCCCTCGATCGCGCACGTCCGCCCGGTACGCCTGAAGCTGTCGATCATCTTGTAGCGCGCGATCGCGAAAACCCAGGCCATCAGCGGCCGAGCGGGATCGTATGTGATGCGTCGCTGGTGAACCGCGATCAGTGTTTCCTGGACAAGATCTTCCACATCGTCCTCGCGCCCGCTCATCCGGCGGCGATAGAACTGGCGCAGCACTGGCAGCAGCCCGCGCAACAGCAACTGGTGCGCGGCCGCATCGCCGTCCAGCCCGCGTGTCATCCACGCCTTCAGTTGATCTTCGCTTGCCTGCATGTGCGTTTCCCGAAGCCGTTTCGGGGCGGATGGGCCGATGGTTACAACCGGACAGGCGATCCGGCAAAAATTTTCCCGGCCGATGATCCGTAACCGGAACGCGTCCCTGATCGAAATGCGGTGGTCGGACCTGATACGGCCGGTGGATCAACGAAAACCCGCATAGGAGAAAGAACCATGAAAATCACGCACGCAGCCCTGGCTGCCGCCATCGCCATCGGCGCCAGCACCGCTGTCAGCGCAGCGGACGCGCCGCAGATGGAAAAGTGCTACGGCGTGGCCAAGGCCGGCAAGAATGACTGCAAGGCCGGCGCCGGCACCAGCTGCGCCGGAACCTCGCGCGTCGACTATCAGGGCGATGCCTGGAAGCTGGTGAAGGCCGGCACCTGCACGCACATTCGCACGCCAAAGGGCTTCGGGTCGCTAACCCCCCGTACCTGAAGCTCCTGCCCGGCCGGTTGACTTGCCCCCGTTCCTCACCGGCCGGGCCCTTCCTTTTGCCCGGGAGACGGCTCATGAACCCTGAACGCAAATCCGGCTTAGGCGGCCTTGTCGCGCGGATCGGCAGCGACGACGTGCTGCTCCTGCTCGACCGGCTCGCGATCGCTCCGGTCTTCTTCCTGTCGGGCCGGTCGAAAGTGGAAGGCCTGTTCACGATCACCGACGGTACATTCGAACTGTTCCGCAGCGAATATGCGCTGCCCTTGCTGCCGCCGGTGCTGGCGGCGTGGATGGCCACGATCGCCGAACACCTGTTCTCGACCATGCTCGTCCTTGGCCTCGGCACGCGCATCGCCGCGTTCGGCCTGCTGGGCATGACGGCAGTGATCGAGATCTTCGTCTATCCCGATGCCTGGCCCACGCACCTGAGCTGGACGGCGCTGCTGGTGCCGCTCGTCTTGCGCGGAGGCGGACGCTTCTCGCTCGACGGCTTGCTCACCAGATCGCGGGCCGCACGCTAAAAAACCCGGCTCGTCGTTTCGCACATAATTCCATGCGCCGGGCCTTATAGACAGGCCGGCGTTGCGGCGGGATACCCGGCGGACAGAACCGGGAGAGAACGAGTGGCGACGGTGGCGATGGTATCGTCCATGAGCGAGGCGGACCGGGCCGCGCGTCAGGAAGTAGCAGCGTGCCGCCGTTTAGGCGGTAAAGTCTCCTTGATCTCCAGCCGCCGGCATCGGCATGGGGCGTGATGGGCGCACGGCGGCGGCGCCCACGCGCGCTGGTTTCGATGCCTGGTGGACGCTGACGGTCGTCTCGTCGCTTTACGTGGCGAGTTACCTCAACCGCTTCATCGTCACCATGGTCGTGCCGGACATGAAGGCGAGCCTGCTGCTCAGCGACTTCCAGGTCGGCATGATCCTGGGGCCTGCCTTCGCCGTGTCCTATGCCGTGGCGGGCGTGCCACTGGGATGGCTCGCGGATCATTATTCGCGCCGGATGGTGATTCTGGGCGGCACCATCCTGTTCGCGGCGGCGACTGCCGCGTCCGGCCTTGCCGGCTCGTTCGTGGCGATGCTGGCATTGCGCATCTGTGTCGGCATCGGCGAATCCTCGCTGTCTCCGGCGGCCCTTTCGCTCATCGCGCAGAAGTTCCCGCGCGAGCGCCTGACCACGGCGATCTCTGTCTTTTCGATGGGGCCCAAGATGGGCACCGCCTTCGCCTTCGCGCTTGGCGGGATCGTCGTGGGTGGCGCGGCCTATGCCACGCGCACCTTGCCGACCTTGCGCGCTGTCGAGCCGTGGCGCCTGGCCTTCGCGATCACCGCCATACCGTCGCTGTTCATCGGCTTGCTGTGCCTGACTTTCCGGGAGCCAGGGCATCCCGACGCGGCGGCCGGGCGCGTGGGGAGCGGCGGCGACAGCGTTGTGCGGTTCCTGGTCGCGCAACGCCGGCTGATGATACCCATGTTGGGCGGATTCGGTCTCTTGCTGATCTGCGGACAGAGCCTGATTTCCTGGGTTCCGTCGTATCTCCAGCGCCAGTTCCATTGGGAACCGGTCAGTTATGGCCCGGTGCTCGGCCTGATCAGCACCGTCGGGGCCGCCTCGCTGGTGGTCAAGGGCATGATCATGGACCGGCTGTTCGCGCGCGGCATTCGCGATATTCACATCCGCTTCTACACCTGGCTACTGATCGCGACCTGCCCGATCACGGTGGCCGCCTTTCTGGTGCAAGGCCGCGTGGCGTTCGTGCTTTGCTATGCGGTGGCCGGCGTTATCACCATTCCCTGCCTGGCCTACGCCTCGGTGGCGATCCAGATGATCGCGCCGCCGACGTTGCGCGGCCGAGTCTTCGCCGTGTTCTCGATACCGCTTGCCTTGCTGGGCGGCCTGGGACCGCCGCTGGTAGGCGCGATCACCGACTATGTGTTCCATGATGAAGCGCGGCTCGGCTGGGCGTTGAGCATCCTGCTGGGAACGGCCATCCCGCTCGCGATCGTTGCCTTGCGCGTGTGCCTGCCCGCCTTGCGCCAAGCGATCGATGCCAACGATCCGGCGAGGCAACTGTAGCGCGGTTACGATATGAATACATCAACCTTGACGTTGATTTGTCCATATGAAATTCCGGCGTTCAATGGATGACGAATATATCTCCGCGGAAGAAGCGGCCGCGCTGCTGGGCGTCAGCGTCACCACACTTTACGCCTATGTCAGCCGCAAGGGGCTGCGTTCGCAACCGGTGCCGGGCTCGCGTTCGCGCCGCTACTGGCGCGATGACGTGGAAAGGCTGCGGCGCAAGGGCCGGCAACCGGCGTTCGCGCCCGGTGAATTGCAGCGCGAAAGCCGCATTACCCTGCTGACCGAGCATGGCCCCTATTATCGTGGGCGCAGCGCTGCCGAGCTGGCGGAAACAGCCTCGGTCGAGGCGGTGGCGGCGCTGTTGTGGGACGTGGAGGAAGAAAAGGCCTTCACCGCCCGTGCGCCGCGCTGTCCTGCGCATTTCACGGAACTGGATGCCCTGCTGGCGGGCGAGCCGGCGGTCGATCGCGCGGTGGCCCATCTGCCCTTCCTGGAACACGCCAACGCCCATGCGCACGATCTGACGCCGATCGGCATGGCGCGGTCCGGGGCCGACATCATTCGCTGGCTGACCGCTATCTTTCTGCGCCGGTCCGAACCCTCGGTCCAGCCGATCCATGAACAGTTCGGCGCGGCGTTGCGGCTTGAACCGGCGGTGACCGATCTGGTGCGACGGTTGCTGATCCTGGGCGCGGACCACGGCTTCGAGGAGGGGACCTATGCCGTGCGGGCGGTGGCCAGCACGGGCGTTACCCCGTGGCGGTCAGTCGCGGCCGGGCTGATGATCCACGCCGGCCGCAGCAGCAAGTTCGGGCACAGTCTTGCCGCGCGGCAGTTCGTGGCGGAGACGATCGAGGCGGCGGATCCGGAAGAACCGATCGCCCGGCGGATGCGCGAGCACGAGCCGCTGCCGGGCTTCGAAAGCCGCCTCTATGCGGGCGGCGATCCCCGGGCACGCGTGCTGGTGGACTATTGCGACGCGGCGCTGGGCGATGATCCCGCCTATGCCCGGTTTCGTCACGCCTTGCGCTATGCCGAGGACGTGCTGGACCGTAAGCCCGCCTTTTCGCTCCTGTCCGCCTTCGTCACGGCGCGGATCGGCCTGGCGGGGGACGCGGCGCTGCGCGGACCAAGCGCCACCCAGTCGCCATTTCTCATCGGCCGCGCGATCGGCTGGATCGCGCACGCTTCGGAACAGTACCAGCTTGGCGAAGCCGGCCGGCGCGAACAGGTGTACAAGGGGCCGCTACCCCCCGTGGCATGATGGCAAGCAGGGGCGGAACCAAGGTTCGGCTATGCCCCTGCGCGCGCTCAATCCAGCTCGATGTCGAGCAGGCGGACATATTGCTGCCCGCAGTGCATGTCGCGCTCCACTTCGCCGCCTTGCGGGGAGGTGCGTGGGTAGGACACTTTCAGGACGTGAAGGCTGTCGACCGGGAAGTATTTCACCAGCGCGGCATCGGCACCGAACAGCCGGGCGAAGGTGTCGCCTCCCAGCGCCGGGCTGTGCGCGTGCCGGGCATAGCTTTCGGCGTCCTTGAAGAAGAAATCGACCGTCACCCAGTATGGGCCGGCATTCTTGGAGCGGACCAGCCTGCACACCTCGTTGACCGTTGCCATCACGCGGCCTCCTCAAGCGCCAGATCGACCCATTCGGTGCGGACGAGCTCCATCGGATCGTCGCATTCGACCACGTGGTTGAGCCGGAACTCGTAGACCGGACCGCGCTCTATGTCCGCCGGGGTGAAGGCGAAGCCGTAGCTGGGCATTTCCTCGTGCTCGGGCATGTACATGTGGAAGAAATAGGGATTGCACGCCTTGGCGATCTGCGTGGCCATTTCCTGCGTATCGGCGGTGGCGACGAACAGCACGCCAACCTCGCGCGGGGCCGGCGTGCCGGCCGGCACCTTGTCGCCGGAAACCGCGTTCCAGCCGTAGAGGCGCAGCGAAAGGTGAAAGTCGCCGGCCGCTTCGCCCACCGCCTTGTGGACGCGATCGTACAGCACCCCCAGCATCCGGTCGTGAAACGCGTCCAGGTTGTTGAGGACCACGGGGTCCTGGATGCCGACGAGCATGACCGTCTGGAAGCGGCCGCTGGAGGCGCCCTCCAGCTTCATCGTGTAGGGCTTTGGCTCCCACACCGATCCGGTGACCTTCACCGTGCGTGGATCAATCTGGGCATAATGCGACGCGGTGACGTCCAGAACGCCTCCGGGCTCGACAAGGCGGAACGGATCGCTGTTTTCGTAAAGCATATGTGCCGAGACGCTGTGCGGCGTGCAGCGGTTGGCCGTGCTGAGGGGTTCGACCTCGAAGCTGTCCCGGTCGATCCGCAGCAGCACGCCAGCGCCTTCTTCCACCTTTTCCGTGCATTGTGCGCCGCATTCGGCGATCTTGCCGGCATGCCAGCTCGGGCCGGCCGGCGCGCCCTTCCACAGCGCATAGCTGGCGATCACGGCGGTATCGGTGGTGCGGCCGCCCAGGATGATGTCCGCGCCGGCGTCCAGCGCGGCGATGTAGGGCTCTGGCCCCAGGGCGGCGACGATGTGGTCGCACGCATCGATCGTGGCGTCGTCGAGCGCGCCGAGCGGAGCTAGCGGACGAATCCGGCCCGCCGCGTTCTTCGCCTTGACCGTCGCCTTGTCCAGTTCGGAACGCAGCAGTGCGATCTTTGGCGTGATGCCCAGTTCGCGCGCGATCTCCACCGCGATATCGCGCGTCCAGTCAAGGTTCTTGTCACCGCCGGCCTGCCCGCTGGTGCCGATCACGATGGGAATGCGCGCGGCCCAGGCCTGCTTCATCATGATTGTCAGATCGCGCTTCACCGACTGGCGGTTATTCTTGGAAATGCCGAGCGCGAGATAGGCCGCACCGCTGTCGGTCGAGCCGGCGTCCGACGCGATCACCATGGCGCCCCTGGCGATGCCATAGGCAACCTCGTCCTCGCGCACGCCGGCGCCAAGCGAGCCGGCCGGGACGAGGACCGATATGGGCTTGGACGGATTGTCCTTAGGTTCTGTCATGTCATGCTTCCATCGTCAGCGGTTTGTTCGGAAAAGTCACAGGATCACGCCGGTCAGCGTGGCTGCGGCGATAAGGATCAGGGTCAGCAGCAGCGCCCATTTGAGGCCGAAGCGCTGCATCGCGCCGACATCGCACCCGAGCAGGCCAGCCGTCAGATAGACCGCCGCCACCAGCGGGCTGAGGCCATGCGTCGGCAGGCTGAGCAACGAGGCGCGTGCGATCACCGCCGGCTCCACCCCGTAATGCGCGGCGGTTTGGGCGATGATAGGGATGACGCCGAAGTAGTAGGCATCGTTCGACAACACGAACGTCAAAGGGATGCCCAGGAACGCCGTGACCATGCCAAGCTGCGGGCCCATCGCCGGCGGCACCGCGGTCATCGCGCCCTTGGCCATGGCGTCGATCATGCCGGTGCCGGCCATGATCCCGGTGAACGACCCGGCGGCCAGGATCAGCACCACGATCGGCAGCGCGTTTTCGGCATGGGCCTTGAGCCGCTCGCCCTGCAGGCGGGGCGAGGGATAGTTGAGCAGCATCGCCACCGCAAAGCCGATCATGAACGCCAGCGGCAGCGGCACCAGCCGCGCGATCGCTATGCCCAGCATCGCCAGCGTGAGTGCCAGGTTCAACCAGATCAGGCGGGGGCGGGCCAGCGTCATGTCGCGGGTGAACGAAAGGATCGATTCGCCGGATTCGATCGGGTCGGTGCCGCGCGCGATCCTGCCGCGTTCGCGCCGGCCCAGGTGCCAGGCAATCGCCAGCGTGCCCAGAATGCCCGCCGCGATCGTCGGCAGCAGGGGCACGAAGACGTCCGCCGGATCGACGTGCAGCGCCGCCGCCGCGCGGCCGGCCGGGCCGCCCCACGGCGCCAGGTTCATGACCGTGTTGGCGGAACCCAGGATCACCGCCAGCACCAGCGGATTCATGCCGAGCCGACGATAGACCGGCAGGAACGCGGTGATCGTGATCAGCGCCGTGGTCGCGCCGTCGCCGTCGAGCGCCACGATCAGCGCGACGATCGCGGTGCCCAGCGCCACGCGCACCGGGTCTTCGCCGGCAAAGCGCAGCACACGGTTGACCAGCGGATCGAACAGGCCGGCATCGATCATCAGCGCGAAATAGAGCACGGCGAACAGCAGCAACGTGGCGGTAGGCGCCAGTTGCGCGATGCCGTCGACCGCCATCTTGCCCAGATCGGCACCGTGGCCGGCAAGCACGCCGAACAGCATCGGTATCAGGATCAGCGCGACCAGCGCGGTCAGCCGCCGCGTCATGATCAGGACCATGAACGTCAGAACCATCATGTAACCGAGCAGCATCAGCACGCGTCGTTTCCTTCCGCCATCACCCGGAGTGCCGCCGCCGCGCCATGGCGCAGCGGCGGCCGGGCCGCCTCGGGTGGAGAGGTGAGCCCGAAGCGCGACACCGTCAGAACCGCGCGTCCAGCGTGACGCCGAACTGGCGCGGCGGACCATACTGCACGAACTGGTAGGAGCCGCCGTTGGTCTGCCACAGGCGGTATTCCACGTCGGTCAGGTTCTTGCCCCACACGCGGGCCGAAAAGCGATCGTTGAGGTAGTAGGTCACGCTGGCGTCCCACAGGGTGCGGGAGCGCCGGTATTCGGTGTAGCTGTTGATGTTGTTGTCGTAGATGTCGCTTTGATAATCCATCGTCACGGCGGCGCGCAGCCAGCCCCACGCGGCCCTGGGAGTCTGCAGCCCGATATCGGCCACCACGGCGTTCACCGGCGTCCGGCTCAGGCGATTGCCCGCGCCGTTGGTAAAGCTGGGATTGCCGTTCACGTCGAAGCCCGACGTCTGGATGTACTTGGTGAAGAACGGATGCAGGTAGGTATAGCGGACCGTCGCATCGAACCATTCGACCGGCTTGATCATGAATTCGGTCTCGATGCCCTTGATGTTGGCGTCGGCGACGTCGATGGTCACGCGCTGTCCCAGCGGCCCGACACTTAGATCGGGGACCACCTTGATGGTCTGGAAGTTTTTGTAATCCATGATGAAGCCGGAGACGTTGAAGCGCAGCCTGCGGTCCCACCAGTCCGTCTTGAAGCCCACTTCGTAGTTCGTGACGCGCTCGGGTGCGGTCGGCACGCGGGCGAGCGCGGCCGTGCTGGGTTGTTCCTGGAAGGCGCCTGACTTGAAGCCGGTCGAAATCGAACCGAACGCGAAGATATTGTCGTTGAAGCGCATGTCCGCGCCGACGCGATAGGTGAACACGCCCTTGTCGAACACGCCGGGCTGGCTGCCGGTGTCATAGTTCACGACCGGTGCTGCCGGCGTGCCGCGAATGCGACGGGCGTCGTAGGTCTTCTTTTCCTGGGTGAAGCGACCACCGGCAAAGAGCCGCAGGCCGAACCCGAAGCGATACTGCCCTTCGCCGAAGACCGCGTAGCTGTCGTTGGTGGAACGGCCGATGAAACGGTTTACCGTGGTCGGGACGAGCTGCTGCTGCGTTTCGCGTTCGCGATAGATATCGTCGTGGTTGAAATAGAGTCCGCCGACCCAGCTCAACGGGCCGGAACCGGTGGACGAGAGCCGCGATTCCACCGAATAGGAATCAGCCTTTTCCACGCCCAGCAGCTGGATGCCGTCGGTGCCGAGGCGGTTGGCCGCATTGGTCGCCGCGTTGGTACCGTCCAGATCGTTGAGGAAGCTGTAGTTCAGGGTGCGCCAGCCCACCGTGGTGGTCCAGTTCGCGAAGCCCAGGACGTCGGTGGTCAGTTCGGCGCGCGCACCGCCGGTCCGCGATTTGATGAAGCCTTGCACATCGGGATTGGCCACGCGCGGCTTGTCGTAGTCGTCGTACCCGAACGGGGAAGCGGTGCGGAAGGGCAGGACGATAACGTTGTAGCGCGAATTGTCCGACAGGTCCTGGTTGGCGATGTCTCCCGACAGCAGCAGGTAAGTGCCCGGCGAAAGATCGACCTTGATCTGCCCGCGCGCGCTCAGCTTGTTTTCGTCGTCCAGCGGATGACCGGTCACGGTCTTGCGGAAGCCGTCATTGGTGACGGCGCCCAGCACGAACCGCGTCGCGATCGTGTCGGTCACGGGCAGGTTCAGCATGAGGTTGCCGTTGCGCTGGCCGTATTCGCCGAAGGTCAGCTCGGCGCTTCCTTCCGCTTCATGCACCGGTTTGTTGGTGATGAAGTTGATGGCGCCGCCGACGACGTTCTTGCCCCAGAGCGTGCCCTGCGGCCCCTTGAGCACTTCGACGCGCTCCATGTCGTAGAAATCGATGCCCAGCATGGCGCCGCGGGCGAGATAGATCCCGTCGAGGAAGGCGACCGACGACGGATCGCCACCCGCGCCCTGGTTGCTGCTGCCGATGCCGCGGAAAAACGGCCGCGGGGCGGCCCGGGGATTGGCGTCGAAGTTCACGCCCGGCGTGGCCTGGGCCAGCCGGTCGAAGTTGGTAATGCCCTTTTCGGACAATTGCTTGCCGGTGAAGGCCGTCACGGTGACAGGCGTGCTTTGCAGCGATTCCGCACGCCGGCGCGCGGTGACGATAATGTCGCCGAACGCGCCGCCGTCGGTGGCTTGCGATGCGCCGGTTTCGTTCGTGTCGGCCTGCCCACCGGCTGCCTCCTGCGCCAGAATGGCGGACGGTGCGCATACGATGCCCGCCGCCGTGGATGCGCGCAACAGCGCGCGCCTGAAATCGGATGTCATGGTCCCAATCCTCCCCCGCATACGGACTTTCCGCCCGTCATGCCGTGTGATGCGCTGCCGGCGCCGGTTGTGACCGGTGCCATGCAGTGGCCCCTATGTGCGGTCTCGTCACGGGAGATGCCTGCCATCCAGATTGCATTGCGCGCATTTTTTTATTCCCGCATTCGCTGGTACGGCGCAGGGAGAGGACGAAAGCGAGCGAAACCGATGATGTCGCGCGAGAACTGGCTCCACGAATTGCCCGCGCACGTGCGTGAGGCGATCGTGGCGCGGATGACGACGGTGGAAATACCGGCCGGGCAGACACTGCGGCGGACGGGAGACCGGGCCGTGGGCATGTATCAGGTCGAAAGCGGGTACGTGCGGCTGCTCGGCCTCAATCCGGATGGCCGGCAGGTGTTGATCCTGCTGTACCGGCCGGGCAACTGTTTCGGTGAAACGCCGGTGATCGCGCGCCGACCCTTCAACCATACCACGGTCGCGCTCACCGACGTGCGGCTGCGGATGCTGGCCGAACGCGATTTCTGGGAGCTCTATGGCGAATTCCGGGAAATTCCCGACGCGCTGTGCCGCAAGTTCGCCAACAACACGAGCCGCCAGTTCGTGATGCGCGAGATGCGCTCGACCTTCCGGCTGCGGCAGCTGATCAGCGTGTGTTTCGCTAGCCTTGCCGATCATTGCGGCAAGCCCTTTGCCGATGGATCGGTGCTGGTCGAACTGCCGCTGGTCCAGGGTGATTTCGCGGATTTCCTGGAAGTGACGCGCCAGGCCGTCCAGCGCGAGATCGGCGCGCTCAAGGCCGCTGGCCAGATCAGCCAGAGGCGGGGGCATTGGCTGCTGCACAACGTGGAGGGCCTGCGCGTCGACGGCCTTGCCTTCGGCGCCGCCTGACGATCAGGCGCATTCTTCCGGTGTGAAACCGCTCGTCTGACACATCATGCATCGGGCGCATGTTATGTTTCAGGAAGCGGCATTGATACCGGCATCCCCGGCCTTCACAAATCCAGCATCGCAAGAACCCGCGTCGAGACGGGTTTGGGAGGATGTATGGATTGGAAGAATTCATGTGCCGTGGGCGCTCTGGTGATCGGCCTTGCCGCCGGGCAACAGGTCTGGGCGCAAGCGGCCGCGGAACCGGCTCATGGAGTGGATGGCGCAGCGCCGGCCACCGCGGATAAAGGCGGCGAGATCATCGTGACCGGTTCGCGCATCGCGCGGCGCGACTACACGTCGAGCAGCCCGATCTCCACGGTCAGTTCCGATTTCATCGCGAAGACGGATTCTTCCACGCTGGAGACAAGCCTCAACCAGCTGCCGCAAATCGCTTCGTCCGCCAGTTCCTCCACCAACACGCAGGCGCGGGGCGGGCAGGCCAGCCTGAACCTGCGCGGCCTTGGCCAGCAGCGGACTCTGGTGCTGCTCGACGGGCGGCGGGTGCAGCCTTCGGCGGCGGACGGTTCGGTGGATCTCAACGTGATCCCCGCGAACCTGATCGGCAGCGTCGAGGTTATCACGGGCGGCGCCTCCGCGATCTACGGCTCCGACGCGGTAACCGGCGTGGTCAATCTCAAGCTCCGCCGCGACGTGAACGGGCTCGAGGTTTCGGGCAAGATGGGCGTTACCGGGATGGGCGACGGGCAGACGCGAGATTTCAACGCCATCGCTGGCGGTAAATTCGCCGACGGGCGCGGTTCGGCGATGATTTCCATCGGCTATTCGGATCGCCGCACCGCTCCGTTCGACGCGCGTGCCTATCTGCGCGGGCAGGTCGTCGTCCCGGCCTTGCCGAGTTCGCTGGTCAACGTCTCGGCCAGCAACCTGCCGAGCCAGGCGGCGGTCAATGCCATTTTCGCGGGCTATGGCGCGGCGGCGGGATCGGTTTCACGCTCGTCGCAGCTCTCGTTCAACGCCGATGGCACGCTGTTCGCGCCGACCGGCGCGGTCAACTATCGCGGTAGCCGGAACCTGCCCTATATCTACTATGGCGGCATCCTGCAGTTCACGACCACCGATACCTATACCGCACAGACGCCGCTGACCCGGTACAACATCTATGGCCGCGCCGATTACGAAGTGGCCGACGATATCAAGGCGTTCGTGGAAGGGTGGTACACCAGCTATAACGTCACCACCGGCGGCGCCTATGCCAACGCCGGGTCGTCGTCGGGCAAGATCCTGTCGGTACCGGTGACCAACCCGTTCATTCCGGCCGATCTGCGCACGTACCTCGCCTCGCGGCCCAATCCGAACGCGCCGTTCACGATCACCCGGTTCATGCAGGAAGCGGGTACGCGGGCCGAGCGCAACGACTATGACGTGTTCCAGCTTACGGCCGGGCTGAACGGCAAGATCCGCAGCGCCCATCTGGACTGGAGCCTCGTGGCGAGCTTCGGCAAGACCCGCGCGCTGACCACCGAGACCGGCTATCCCAGCTCCTCCGCGCTCCAGACCCTGCTGAGCGCGGCGGACGGTGGGCGAAGCCTGTGCAGCGGCGGCTACAACCCGTTCGGGCCAACGCCCAATTCCGCTTCGTGCATCGCCTATATCGCGCGCACGGCACGCAATGTCACCGAACTCAAGCAGACCAACGTCGAGGCCAATCTGGCCGGCGACCTGTTCAAGCTTCCCGCGGGGACGCTGAAATTCGCGCTGGGCGCGAACTATCGCGAAAAC
Source organism: Novosphingobium sp. UBA1939 (assembly GCF_002336885.1). Taxonomy (NCBI): domain Bacteria; kingdom Pseudomonadati; phylum Pseudomonadota; class Alphaproteobacteria; order Sphingomonadales; family Sphingomonadaceae; genus Novosphingobium; species Novosphingobium sp. UBA1939. The sequence goes on from NZ_DDFB01000116.1 coordinate 12,972, forward strand.
ACCTATGCCTTCAGCCCGGACAATCTGATTTCGAGCGGCGATCTCGCCAACTTCCTGCCCGTGTTCGGGTCGTCCGGGAAGACCAGGGCCACCGAAGCCTATGGCGAGCTGCTGATCCCGGTCATCAAGGACGCACAGCTGATCCGCGAGTTCAACATCGATGCTTCCTATCGCTATTCGCACTACAATACGGTCGGAGGTATCTCGACGTACAAGGTCGACGGCGACTGGACGGTCATCGACGGGTTGCGGCTGCGCGGGGGCTATTCCCGGGCGACACGCGCGCCTTCGGCGGGGGAGCTGTTCGCGGCGACCAACCTGGGGCAGGCGCCGATCGGCTCCCCCGGCCTGATCGGATCGGGTGATCCCTGTGATTCCCGTGGCGCTTACCGTTCGGGGCCGAACGCGTCGGCGGTGACGGCCCTGTGCCTGGCGCAGGGGGTTCCGGCCAGCCTCATTACCGGCTTCACCAACACCAACCCCCGCGTGCCCTTCCAGGCGGGCGGCAACACCGCGCTGAGGCCGGAAACGGCGGACACCTACTCGATCGGTCTGGTGCTCAATCCCAGGCTGGCCTCGCCGTGGCTCTCGCACATCTCGCTGTCGGTGGACTGGTATTCGATCAGGATCAGCCGCGCGATCGGGCAGATCACCAATACCGTGGCGCTGTCACAGTGTTTCGACGGTACGGTCAATCCCACCTTCAGCAGCAGCAATTACTACTGCTCGCTGCTGGCGCGCGATGCCACCAACGGCCAGCTGACCGTGATTCAGAATCCGCTGCTCAATCTTGCCAGCTACAAGACGACCGGCGTCGACACCCAGCTGGACTGGCGCGTCCGGTTCGATGAAATCGGGTGGAAGGGCAAAGGATCGTTCGGCATCAACACCGTGATCACCTACCTCGATAGCTTCAAGATCAAGAACTTCGCCACCGCGCCGACGCTGGATTACGCCGGAACCATCGGAAACCAGCAGATCGACCTGTTCGCCGATGCGCATCCCCGCTGGAAGGCCACCACCGGCGTCACGGTGACGCTGGAGAGCGTTTCGGCCGGAATGCGCTGGCGCTATCTCGGGGCCATGGCCAATGCCGCCAACGTCGGCACTGGCGGCACCGCGCACGGCGTGCCCGCTGTCAGCTATTTCGATTTCGATCTGGCCTTCAACGTGGGCAAGCAGTTCACGTTGAGCCTTGGCGTCGTGAACGCGTTCAACAAGACGCCGCCGGTGCTCAACGACAACGTGACTGGCGTCCTTGCTACCGATCCCTATACCTACGACCTGCTTGGGCGCCGTTTCTATGCCGGCATCAAGGCGCGCTTCTGAACCGCCAGGGTGGTCGCTCCGGTTTCCGGCGCGGCCGCCCGTTCAGCCGGGGGAAGAATGCGCCTTGAGAATCCGGGACCAGAGCGCTTCGGCCGCCGCCGATTGCCGCGCCTTCGGGCGCCACAACCGGATTTCGATGGGCACGTCATCGTCCGGCGCGCCAGCGCGTACCAGCCGGCCGCTTGCCAGATCGTCCTGCACCAGACTCTGCGCGGTCCAGGCGATGCCCCGTCCATCGCGCGCCATGGCAGTCAGCACACTGGCGAGGTGAGAGGTGAAGATCGGGTTCGAGGGCGGTTCGCGTCCGGCGGCGGCCCAGGCGGCCGAAAGGATCCGGCCCATGCCCGAATCCGCGGTGAAACACAGCTGCGGCAGATGGTCGGCGCTTTCGTCCAAGAGCAGTCCGGGCGTGGCCACGGGCAGAAGCACGTCCTCGCCCAGCCGGATCGAGCGGAAGTCCGATCCGAACCGCGTCGTCGCGGCCTCGTGATGATGGCACAGCAGGAATTGCGCGCGGCCTTCCACCATCAGGCGTTCGCAGGCGACCATGTTGTCGGCGGTCAGCTCGACGGTGGCGCTGAACGGGTGCGCGTTTTCGAGCTGGCGCAGCCACAGCGGAAAGAAGGTGAGCGACAGGACATGCGTCGAGGCGAACCGCAAGGTCTCCGACGAGGCTTTGGCGATGGCGCGCACCTCGTCCCGCCCCAGCTGCAGGCGGCGCAACGTTTCCTCCGCCACGCCGCGAAACCGCTCTCCCGCCTGAGTCAGCTGGATGCGGTGGGTGCTGCGATCGATCAGGGTGGCGCCGACCCAGTCTTCCAGCGAGCGGATGCGCCGGCTGAAACTGGGCTGGCTGACCGCCCGCTTTTCCGCCGCCCGCGAAAACCCCCCGCAATCCAGCAGGGCAAGAAAATCCTCTAGCCATTCGGAGTCCATGGCCGAAGGTCTGCGCGAAACGCGGTTGTCCCGCAAGGGCCGAGGCGGGCGGCAACGCGGATCAAATTATGCGAACACTGTATTGGATGGCTCGGCCGACGCCGGCTAGGCCGTAAGCAAGGCTCCGGACAACGGTCGAAAGACGGGGCAACGGGAATGGGGATCTATGGGCAGTCGTTTCGATCCGATCGCGCTGGAAATTCTGTGGAGCCGGCTGATCGCCGTAGCCGATGAATCGGCCACCACGCTCCTGCGCACGGCCTTTTCGCCGATCATCCGGGAATCGAACGATTTCGCCACCTGCCTGATGAACGCGCGAGGCGAAACGCTGGCCGAATGCAGCGGCGGCATCCCCACGTTCGCCGGCCTGCTGGGGCGCACCGCGCGGCACATGCTGTCGCGCTTTCCCGCCGAGAGCTGGCGCGAAGGGGACTGCGTCATCACCAACGATCCCTGGATCGGCACCGGGCACTTGCCCGACATCGCGATGATCGTGCCGATCTTCCACCTTGGCCGGTTGGTGGGCTTTTCCGGGACCGCCGCGCACACGCCGGACATTGGTGGCAGCCTGGGCGCTGAAAATCGTGAGCTGTTCGAGGAAGGCGTGTGCATTCCGCCGCTGCATCTCTATCGCGCCGGCGAGCGTAGCGAAGACATGCTGGCGCTGCTGCTCAATAACGTGCGCCTGCCCGATCTGATGCTGGGCGATCTGGAAGCGCAAGTCACCGCGAACGAGGTATGCCGGCGGCGCACGGTGGACTTCCTCGTCGACACGGGGCTTGCCGATCTCGACGATCTTTCCCGCGCAATACAGGCGATGTCGGAGCGCTCCATGCGTTCTGCCATCGCGGCGCTGCCCGATGGCGTCTATCGCTCCGCGATCGATCTGGACGGGTTCGACGATCATCCCACGCATATCGCCTGCACGATCACCATCGCCGGTGAGACGATGACGGTCGACTATGCCGGCAGCTCGCCGCAGAACCAGCGGGCGACCAACTGCACGATGAACTACACGCAGGCCTACTCGATCTACCCGATCAAGTGCGTGCTCGATCCCTATACGCGGCGCAACGAAGGTTCCTATCGACCGATCACGGTGACGGCGCCCGAAGGTTCGATCATCAACGCGAAATACCCCGCCGCCGTCGCCGCCCGCCACTTGTCGGGCCATATCCTGTCATGCGCGATCTATCAGGCGCTGGCGGAGGTGGTGCCGGACCGGATCATCGCCGACAGCGGCGGCGCTCCGGCCATGCGCGCCCGGCTGGGCGGCGTGGACGACAACGGCGATCGCTATTCCGTGGTGCTGTTCGCCAGCGCCGGCATGGGGGCCTCACATGCCAAGGACGGCCTTTCGACCACCGCGTTTCCGACGAATTCGGGAGCGGGCAGCCTGGAAGTGCTCGAAGCGGGGTCTCCCCTGCTGTTCCGCAAAAAGGAATTCCGCCCGGATTCGGGCGGCGCGGGCCGGCAGCGCGGCGGCCTGGGGCAGACGGTGGAGATAGAGAATACCGCGTCGCGGCCGATGCAGGTTACCATCGTCGGCGATCGGGAGAAGAATCCGGCGAACGGCCTGCTGGGCGGCCAGCCCGGTGCCTGCGCCTCGGCCTCGGTTGAAGGCGTGGGGCCGGTGCGGCTCAAGTCCCGGACCGTGGTCAAACCCGGCGCGGCCGTCGCCTTCCACTTCGCGGGCGGAGGTGGATTTGGTAATGTGGCCGAGCGGGATGCCGCCGCGATCGAACGTGACCTCCTGCTGGGCCTGGTGACGCGCGAAGGGGCCGCGCGCGATTATGGTCAGGGCGCGGAGGGCGAGGCGTGAGCGCGCTCAAGACGGCGCGGATCGGCGTCGACATCGGCGGCACGTTCACCGATTTCGTACTGCACGACGAAGCGCGGGGGATCACGCGCACGGGCAAGCGTCTGACCACGCCCGACGACCCCAGCCGGGCGATCATCGAAGGCGTGCAGCGACTGCTGGAAGAGACCGGCACTGCGGCGTCCCAGCTTCACAGTATCGTCCATGGCACCACGCTCATCACCAACACGGTGCTGGAGCGGACAGGCGCGAAAGTGGGTCTGATCGCGACGCAGGGTTTTGCCGATACGCTCGAGATGGGGCGCGAAACCCGCTACGACGTGGACGACCTGTTCCAGCAGCCCGTGCCGGTGATCGTACCGCGCAACCTGCGGCGCGGCGTGCCGGGCCGGATCATGGCCAACGGCGAGGAGCGCGAACCGCTCGACGAGCGCGAACTCATCGCGCAAGTCACCGACCTCTTGGAGAACGAGGGGATCGAGGCGCTCGCCATCGCCTTCATGAACGCCTATCGCAATGCCGCGCACGAACAACGCGCGCGGGACATCGTAAAGGCCGCGTTCCCTGATCTTCTGGTCACGATTTCGTCGGCTGTCGCGCCGGAAATCCGTGAATACGAACGCACCAATACCGCGTGCGTGAACGCCTATGTTCAGCCTCGCGTCCATGGTTATCTCGATCGGCTGACGGACGAGCTGGGCGCGCTCGGCTTCGATGGCGATCTTTCGATCATGCTGTCGAGCGGCGGTCTGACGACGATCGACGAGGCCAAGAATTTTCCGGTTCGCCTGATCGAGTCCGGTCCTGCCGCCGGGGCGATGGCCGCCGCCTACATCGCACGGCAGATTGGCGAGGATCATCTGATCTCGTTCGACATGGGCGGAACCACGGCAAAAATGTGCCTGATCGAGCAGGCCGAACCGCACGTGAAGCACGATTTCGAGGCGGGACGGCTTGAACGGTTCAAGGCGGGGTCGGGTCTGCCGCTCAAGGTCACCGTGATCGACATGATCGAGATCAGCGGCGGCGGCGGGTCGATCGCGGCTGTGGACGCCCTGGGGCTGATGAAGGTCGGTCCGCGCAGCGCCAGTTCGGTGCCTGGGCCGGTCGCCTACGGACGCGGCGGTACAGAGCCGACCGTGACCGACGCGGACTTGCTGCTGGGTTACCTCAACCCTGATTATTTCCTGGGCGGCGAAATGGCGCTGGGCCTTGAAGCGGTGCGCAACGCGGTGGATATCCGGCTCGCCAAGCCGCTCGCCATCGAGGGGGAGACGGCCGCGCGCGGCATCCAGGAGATCGTCAACGAAAGCATGGCGGCAGCCACGCGGATGCACCTTGCTGAAAAGGGCAAGGACCCCCGGGCTTATGCGATGCTGGCGTTCGGTGGTGCCGGGCCGGTCCACGCTTACGGGCTTGCCAAGCTGCTCAAGGTCCGCCGCCTGATCGTGCCGATGGGAGCGGGGGTCATCTCCGCGTTTGGGTTCCTCGTCGCCGCGCCCTCGACCGACAGCGCGCGCGGGTATTTCGCCCGGCTTGACCGGGTCGACTGGGATCACGTCAACGGCCTCTTCGCCGAGATGGAGGCGGCCGCCCGCCTGATGCTTGCCGATACCGGTTCGGGGCAGGGAGAGATCCGGTTCCAGCGGCAGGCGGACATGCGCTATCACGGGCAGGGCTTCGAGATCACTGTCACCTTGCCCGAAGGCACGCTCGGGCCGGAGCGGACCGGGGACGTGCGTGAAGCCTTCGACGCCACGTATCGCCGCCTGTTCGACCGGGTGGTGCAGAACGTTCCGGTAGAGGCGGTCAACTGGCGGCTGACGGCATCGCTGCCCGCGCAGGAGATCAGCCTGGCCCACGCTCCGGTGGATGCGCCGGCGGAGCGGCCCTCGCGCAGCGTCAGCTTCCCCGGGTTCGGCAGGATGGAAACACGTGTCTACGATCGCTACGCCCTGAAGCCGGGCACCCGTATCGAAGGTCCCGCGATTTTCGAGGAGCGGGAATCCAGTTTCAACGTCGGCCCCGATGCCGTCGTTACCGTCGATGCTTTTGCCAACCTGATCGTCGAGATCAGCTACCCGGGCCTCGTCTGAGCGGCACCGGCGATTTTGGAGATCCGCATGCCACCATCCCGCCGCCGCGTCGTCGTCACGCAACGCTTCTTCGATCAGGCGACGATCGACTATCTCGAACAGGCCGGCTGCGAGGTGGTGCAGGCTGACCTTCCGCCGGGTCAGGCCGACGGCAACCTCAGCCACGACGAACTGGTCGGGCATCTTGCGGGCGCGGCTGGATGGATCGTCGGTCACGCGCGCGTGACGCGCGAATTGATGGCCGCGCTGCCCGATCTCCGGATCGTTTCGCGCCGTGGCGTCGGTTACGATCGCGTCGATGTGGCGGCGGCCGGGGATCTTGGCAAGGTCGTGTGCATCGCGGTGGGTGGCAACCACGAATCCGTCGCGGACCATACGCTCGCGCTGATGCTCGCGGTCGGGCATCGCTTTCGCGAAACGCAGGCAAGGATGATCGGCGGGGACTGGTCGATCCTGCTGGGGACGGACCTCTATCGCAAGACCGTGGGCGTTATCGGGCCGGGACGGATCGGGCGAAGCGTGGTGCAGCGCCTCGCTGGATTCGAAGCGGAGGTCCTGGTCCATGGCGGTTCGCCGGATGCCGGCTATGCGGCCCGCTCCGGCGTGACCTGGGTCGACCTGGACGAACTGCTGGCGCGCAGCGACTATGTGACGATCCACGCGCCACTGACGCCCGAGACGCGGTTTATCATCGATGCCGATGCGCTGGCCCGGATGAAGCCAGGCGCTTTCCTGATCAACACGGCGCGGGGCGGGCTGGTCGACGATGCCGCATTGCTCGATGCGCTGCGCAACGGGGTGATCGCCGGCGCGGGGCTCGACGTGTTCCTCAGCGAAGCCGATCCCGCGTTCAAGCCGGTCACCGAAGCGCTTCTAGAACTGCCCAACGTGATCGCCACGCCGCATTCGGGCGCCTCCTCGCGCGAGGGGCTGGACCGGACCAACATGGTGGCCGCCCGCTGCGTGGTTGCCGTGCTGGACGGCGGCGATCCGCCGGCCGAATGCATTGTGGCCGATGGGCGGAAGGGCTGATCGATGAGCGGTTCTCCGGCAATGCCTCCTGCCAGCGCGGAACGATGCGCGCAGGAGAACCTGTTGCTGGAGATGTTTCGGGCCGCCGTCGGCAGCGCCCTGCCGCAGCAATGCCTGCCAAGCAGCGTCTCTGCGCCGCCGCTTGGTCGAACGGTCGTCGTGGGGGCGGGGAAGGCCTCCGCTGCGATGGCGCGGGCGCTGGAGGGTTGCTGGCCGGCATCGCTATCCGGCGTGGTGGTGACCCGGTACGGCCATGCCGTTCCGTGCGACGCCATCACGATACTGGAAGCGGGCCATCCCGTACCGGACGCGGCCAGCGTCGAAGCCGGCAGGCGCATCCTCGAAGCGGTTTCCGGGTTGACGGCGGACGATCTCGTGATCTGCCTGATATCGGGCGGCGGTTCCGCCCTCCTTTCGGCGTTGCCTCCCGGTGTCAGCCTAGAGGACGAGCGCGCGCTTTCGAAAGCGTTGCTCAAGAGCGGCGCCACGATCGAGGAAATGAACTGCGTGCGCAAGCACGTCTCGTTGATCAAGGGCGGACGGCTCGCCGCCGCGGCCGCGCCGGCACGGGTCGTGACGCTGGCCATCTCCGACGTACCGGGCGACGACCCGGCCACGATCGCCTCCGGCCCCACAGTGCCCGATCCCACCACGCGTGCGGAGGCGTTGACGGTCGTGGACAAGTACGCGCTGGAACTGCCGGCGGCGGTGCGGGCGTGGCTTGCCAGCCCGGATAGCGAAACGCCGAAGCCGTCCGGCGGCACCGAACCCGACTACCGAATGATCGCGACGCCGCAACGGGCGCTCGAAGCGGCGGCGGACGTGGCCCGGAAAGCTGGATATACGCCGTTCGTTCTGGGTGATGCCATCGAGGGAGAGGCGCGCGACGTCGGACTGGACCACGCCGGTATCGCCCGCCAGATCGTCGCGCGCGGGCAGCCCGTGCGCGCGCCGTGCGTGCTGCTGTCCGGCGGGGAGACCACGGTAACTGTCCGGGGCGATGGCCGGGGCGGCCGGAACGTGGAGTTCCTGCTGGGTCTCCTGACCGGTCTGCAAGACCTGCCGGGCGTGTTCGCGCTGGCCGCCGATACCGATGGCATCGATGGCACCGAGGACAACGCCGGGGCGATCATCTCGCCTTCCTCGTCCGCCCGCGCAAGAATGGCGGGGCTGTCGGCCAACGGGCACCTCGCGCGCAACGACGCCTATAGCTTCTTCGCGGCACTGGGCGATCTGGTCATCACCGGTGCCACTCTCACCAACGTCAACGATTTCCGCGCGATCCTGATCGATGCGGCGCATCCCGTGCAGGAGCAGAGCACTTCATGAGCAAGAACGTTCACCGCATCGCGGTCATTCCCGGCGATGGCATCGGCAAGGAGGTGGTTCCGGAAGGGTTGCGCGTGCTGGAAGCGGTGTCGCGGAAGTACGGCTGCGGGTTCGCGTTCGACCACTTCGATTTTGCCAGCTGCGATTACTACCGCGAACATGGCACGATGATGCCGGACAACTGGAAATCGCTGATCGGCGGGCATGATGCGATCTTCTTCGGCGCGGTCGGCTGGCCGGAAACGGTGCCCGATCATGTATCGTTGTGGGGATCGCTGATCCAGTTCCGGCGCGAATTCGATCAATATGTCAATCTGCGCCCCGTGAAGCTGATGCCGGGTGTTCCCAGCCCGCTGGCCGGCCGCGTCCCGGGCGACATCGACTTCTACGTCGTGCGTGAAAATACCGAAGGCGAATACTCGTCGATCGGCGGCAAGATCTTCCCGGATTCCGATCGGGAAGTCGTCATCCAGGAAACGGTAATGACGCGCGTGGGCGTGGACCGTATCCTGCGCTTCGCGTTCGATCTGGCGCAGCGCCGCGAAAAGAAGCACCTGACGTCGGCCACCAAGTCCAACGGCATTTCGATCACGATGCCCTACTGGGACGAGCGCGTCGAAGCGATGGCATCGTCCTATCCGGACGTGCGCTGGGACAAGTATCACATCGACATCCTCACCGCGCACTTTGTCCAGCATCCGGACTGGTTCGATGTGGTCGTTGCGTCCAACCTTTTTGGCGATATTCTGTCCGATCTCGGCCCCGCCTGCACGGGCACGATCGGGATTGCACCCGCCGGCAACATCAATCCCGAACGGCGCTTCCCTTCGCTATTCGAACCGGTCCACGGGTCCGCGCCGGATATTGCCGGGCAGGGCATTGCCAATCCCATCGGGCAGATCTGGTCCGCTTCGCTGATGCTCGACCACCTGGGGGAAACCGTTGCCGCCGCCGCCGTGCTGCGGGCGATTGAGGAGGTATTGGCCCAGCCGGGGTTCCGCACCCGGGATCTTGGTGGTACCGCCAACACCATCGCTTGCGCCGATGCGATCGTGGACGCCATCGGCGCCTGAGCTTCCGTGCATTCGTGCGCGTTTTTTGCAATCTGGATGGCGGGCGCCGTTCCGGTCACGAAAAGGGGAGGTTGCTGAATGGAAATGTCCGCAGAAGAAGCGCAGGCGCGCGTCGATCTTGCCGCCGCCTTCCGGCTTGTGGCGCACTATGGCTGGGACGACCTGATCTTCACGCACCTGTCATGCCGGGTGCCGGGGCCGGAACACCACTTCCTGATCAATCCCTACGACATGATGTTCGAGGAGATCACCGCTTCGTCGCTGGTCAAGATCGACGTGGAGGGCAATCCGGTCGGTCCCTCTACCCATCCTGTGAATCCGGCGGGCTTCACCATCCATTCGGCGATCCACATGTCGCGCGAGGACGCCATGGCGGTGATGCACCTGCACACGCCGCACGGGCAGGCGGTTTCGGCCATGGAATTCGGGCTGTTGCCGCACACGCAGACGGCGATGATCGCCAAGCACACCGTGGCCTATCACGACTACGAAGGCATTGCGACCGACCTCGACGAACGGGAGCGGCTGGTCCAGGACCTTGGTGAAAAGCACGCGATGATCCTGCGCAATCATGGAACGCTCGCGGTTGGCGCCACCGTGGGCGAATGCTTCCTGCGGCTCTATTTCCTTGAGCGGGCCTGCCAGGCCCAGGTCATGATGCTGGCCGCCGGCCATGACCGGCTGAACACACCGCCGCAGGGGGTCGAGCAGAAGGTTGCGGGGCAGACGCCTCCGGCGATGGTCGCCATGGCCGCCGGGGCGCTCGCGTGGCCGGCGCTGCTGCGCAAGCTGGACCGGATGGACCCTTCGTTCCGCAATTGACGGGGGCGGAAGTGCGGCAGGGAGGCCCGCCGCACCTTTCGCGTATCAGTCCAGTTGCACGTCCAGCAAGCGAACGAACATCTGGCCGCTGTGCATGTCGCGCTCCTCGCGTCCGCCCGAAGGAGCCGGCCGCACGCAGGAAATCTTGACCATGTTGAGGTTTTCGACGGGGAACTGCTTGACCAGCGCCGGGTCGGTCCCGAACAAGCGTTCGAAGGTGGCCGGCCCCAGCGCGGGGTGCCGCGCATAGCGGTGGAAGTCTTCGCGGTTCCGGAAAAACAGGTCGAAAGTCACCCAGAACGGCCCGGCGTTCTTGGAACGGACGTGGCGGCAAACGTCTTGCACGGTAGGCATCATGCGGCCTCCTCAAGGCTGAGGTCCACCCATTCGGTGCGGACGAGTTCCATGGGATCGTCGCATTCGACGACGTGGTTGAGCTTGAATTCGTAGATCGGGCCGCGCGGGATATCGGCCGGCGTGAAGGCGAACCCGTAGCTCGGCATTTCGTGGTGCGCGGGCATGTACATATGGAAGAACTTGGGATTGCAGGCCTTGGCGATCTGGTTCGCCATGTCTTGCGTATCGGCGGTGGCCACGAACAGGACGCCGATTTCGGGCGGTGGCGGCGTGCCGGCCTTCGGCTGCGCGCCGGACACCGCGTTCCAGCCATAGAGCCTGAGCGAGATGTGGAAGTTCCCCGCCGCTTCGCCGATGGTGCTGTGGACGCGATCGTAAAGCGTCTTGGTCATCTTCGCCTGGAAGGTCTCAAGGTCGTTGAGCACGACCGGATCCTGAATACCGACCAGCATCAGCGTCTGGTACTGGCCTGCGGCCGCGCCTTCCAGCTTCATGGTATAGGGCATTTCTTCCCATTCGGAGCCCGTCACCCTGACCGTCCGGGGCGTTACCTGCTCGTATTGCGAATGAGTCACGTCCAGTACGCCGCCGGGTTCGAAAAGGCGGAACGGATCGCTGTTCTCGTAGAGCATATGCGCCGAAACGCTTTCGGGCGTGCAGGTGTTGATCTGGTTGAGCGGCTCGACCTCGAAGCTGTCGCGCCGGATACGCATGAGCAGGCCTGCCGCGTCGACCGTCTTGATGGTCGACTGGCCGCCGCATTCGCCGATCTTGCCGGCGTGCCAGCTCAACCCCCGGGGGGCGCCCTTCATCAGCGCGTAGCAGCAGATCACCGCCGTATCGGTGGTGCGGCCGCCCAGCACGATGTCGGCGCCCGCTTCCAGCGCGGCGATGAACGGTTCCGGTCCCATTGCGCCAACGATGTGATCGCAACCGTCGATCGTCGCATCGTCAAGCGGCCCCATCGGCGCGAGCGGACGAATCCGCCCTTCGGCGTTCTTCCGCTTGACCGTTTCCTTGGAAAGCTCCGAATAGAGCAGGGCGATCCGGGGGCGAATGCCCAGTTCCCGCGCGACTTCCACGGCGATATCTCGCGTCCATTCCAGATTGAGATCGCCGCCGGCCTGGCCGCTGGTGCCCACCACGATCGGAATGCCTGCCCTGGAGGCGGCTTTCATCATCAGGGTGAGATCGCGCTTAACCGCTCCACGGTTGTTCTTCGAGATGCCCAGCGCGAGATAGGCCGCGCCGCTGTCGGTGGAGCCAGCATCGGTCGCAATAACCTGCGCGCCCTGGGCAATGCCGTATTCCAGTTCTTCCTCGCGTGCGCCGGCGCCCAGCGATCCGGTGGGAACCAGAATTACCACCTCGTCATCGCATTCCTTGCCCATACCTGCTGCTCCTGTTGATCCGTGGAGCCATTTGTCCACCCATCATCATGGAGTCGTCAAGATGTACGGATTTTATCAATATATATATTGATCGGTCGTAAAGCGCCCGACAGCGATTACACCGGCGGGGCGGAGGACGACCCGTTGCGGTTGATGACGAGGATACCGCTCAAGGCCTGTCGAGCACCAACCCGCTCGCGCTCATGATTTTGTGAAAATGGGGCTGCAATCGAGCGATCTGCTTGTCGGTCGGACAGAACAAATCACCCCTGATTCAGGCAACTCCATGAACGCCTGGATCACAGCATTGTCAGGGAAGCAACGGCTTCAGATCCTAAGCGTTTTCGTGCCCGGTGAGCAGGGCTTGCCGGACATCCCGCCAGTTTTCTGTCTTGGGGTAGGCAAAGCTTAGCGCGCGGATGGTCCGCAGTTCGGCCTGGGGACCGGTGAACGGTACGGTCGACGTCGCTTCATAAGACCGGACCGCATCGAGCAACATGCGGCGCGCACGGTAGATGACCCGGTCGCAGGTGCCGAGGTATTCGCGGCTGCGGTCCACGATGGTCCCCATCGATTCCTGCACGGCGAAATCCTCGTAGGGGTTGCCGCGGTTGACGATGCCGGACCAGTGCCCGGCCTTCATCGCCTCGCGGTCCTGGTGCCAGAGGTTGGATTCATCGCCCATGTCCGAATTGAAGTGGTCGGGATCGCCGCTCCAGTTGCCCATCAGTGTCAGGTTGCTGCCATCGACGGGCGCATCGGCATCGTAGGATATGTACCATTGCGCGGTGGTTTCGTCGTCGATCGGTATCGAGCAGCACACGATCCGCGCGCCCGTGGGGGCGGCGGGAATGAAGCTGAAGAAGGGCAGGACCACCTCGCGCACCCGGGCATAGTCCTGATCGCCCAGTTCCGTGCGGATCGCCCCTTCGGTGAAGCCATAGGGCTTCTCGTCGAATTCGAAGACGGGCGCGCCGTCACCCAGCATCATATCGCTCTCTTCGAGAAAGAGCGATCGGCCGACCGCGCTGTCGAGATTGGTGGCGTGCAGGAAGGTGACATGCGCGCTGTCGAGCAGGGCTTCGAGACCCTGCAGCCAGTTGGTCTTGATGATCCCGCGCAAGGGGAACACGTGCGTGTCGGGCAGTTGCGTGAACTCGAAGTCGGGGAAGGGCGGCGGAGTTTCTTGCGCGCCCATGTAGACCCACACCAGCCCGCCGGCCTCGCGTGTGGGATGGCTGCGCACGGGCACGCTTTGCGCAAAGCGTTCCCGCTGGCTGCGCGGTTCCGTGGGAGCATCGACGCATTCGCCGTCGACGCTGAACTTCCAGCCATGGAAAATGCAACGCAGGCCGTTCCCTTCGTTGCGCGCCAGGCGCAGGCTCGCGCAGCGATGCGGGCATGCTTCCTGCAGAAAGCCGACCCGTCCGTCGGTGGCGCGGAAGGCGACGAAGTTCTCGCCGAAGAGGCGCACCTTCTCCGGAGCGCCATCGGCTTCCAGCTTGGCCGAGCGGCACGCCGGCACCCAGTATTCCCGGAGCATGGTGCCCATCGGCGTGCCCGGCCCGATCCGGGTCAGCAGGGTGTTGTCGGCGGAATTGAGCATGTTCGATCTCCCAATCGCGTTGCGAAGGTCGGCCGCAGAGGCCGCCTTGCGAATTTCCACCAAGGCTAGGACGATAATTCCGGTTGGCAAGAAATAATTCATGCGGGAGGCGCGCGAGGCTCACGCACCCGCTTGCGGAGCCCTATATTTCATGATAGCCGGAATTAATAATTCAGCCGCCCAAGAATAATGGGCGCTTAACGGGAGAGGGATCATGAAGCGATTCCATGGCAATGCGTGTGTGATGGCCATCGCGCTCGGAACGTTGCCGGCCACGGCTTATGCCGAAGCCGGCGATGCCGATCCGCAGGCAGGGCAGTTGGGCGAGATCATCGTGACCGCCGAAAGGGTGAGCCAGAGCCAGCAAAAGACACCGCTGGCGATCGACGTGGTAACGGCCGATGATCTGGCGATACAGCGCGTCACGCGCGCGGAAGACCTTTCCCGCACCTCCCCCGCGCTCGCGACCATCGGTGGCTCCGGCGGCACGACCACGTTCTATCTGCGCGGCGTGGGCAACAATACGGTCAACGCCTATTCCGACCCCGCCATCGCCTTCAACTACGACGGGGTTTACATTGGCCGGCCCAGCTCGACCTCCGGCATGTTCTATGACCTGGCCCGCGTGGAAGTGCTCAAGGGGCCGCAAGGCACACTCTACGGACGCAATGCCACGGGCGGCGCGATCAATGTCATTCCCAACCGCCCGAAGCTGAACAGCACCGGGGGCGAGGTCAGCGCCGGCTATGGCAATTACAACTGGTTGACGCTGCAGGGTGCGGTCAACTTGCCGCTGGGCGAGAACGTGGCGATCCGCGCCGCGGGCAATCTCTCCCGCCACGATGCCTTTCTCAGCGATGGCACCGGAAACCAGCGGGAAGCCGGCGCCCGGATTCAGATCTATGCGGAGCCGAGCGCGGCGCTCGATGTGCGGCTGGCATTCGACTATGCCCACCAGGGTGGCGCCAGTGCGTCAGGCTACTACGTCGGCGCGGTGAACCCGACCTTCGGCCCCACGGGCTTCGCCGGATACAACTTCGTGCCTTCGGGCTTTTCCACCCAGCAGGGCACCGGCGATCCCGCGTCGCAGGGCTTGCTGGCCTCGCGCTTTCTGGCGCAGGCGGGGCGTGCCGGCGCCGTGCAGGACGGCCGTCCTTCCAACGACAACAACTACTGGGGCGTCACCGCCGAACTGAACTACAAGACGGACGCAGGAACGCTCACGATCCAGCCGGCCTGGCGCGAGGCGAACCTCGATTACGTCTTCACCAACATCTTCCGCGAATCCGGTTCGAAGGAAAAGGACCGGCAGGCCAGCGTCGAGGCGCGGTGGACTGGCAGTCTGGGCAAGCAGCTGGATTACCTGATCGGCGGCATTTATTACGACGAGCGGATTTCGGCGAGCGCGTGGTACAACCAGTGGACGCTTTCGCCTTTCCAGAACTTCAAGACCAGCACGGAATCGTGGGCGGGCTTCGGCAAGGTTACCTTCAAGCCGGTGGAGGGGTTGAGCCTCACGGCGGCCGGGCGCTACACGTCGGACCGCAAGACCTTCAACGGCACGTCGCAGGTTTATCTGCTGTTCTGCGGCCAGCCCGGCATCGGCAATGTCTGTCCGAACACGCCGCTTATCCCCCGCGTGCAGACCGCCGCCGATGTTGAAGCGTTCTACGCCGCCAACGGCGTGCCGATCACCAATGTGCCGCTGTTCGTGCTGCCGCCGTTTGCGGGCGGATCGACCACGGCGCCCTTCGTGCTGCGCTCGCCGATCCCGGTCAATTCGGGGCTCCGGAACAACAAGTTCACCTATCGTCTTGCCGCGCAGTACGATTTTTCGCCGCGCAACATGGTCTATGCCAGCTTTGAAACGGGATACCATGCGGGTGGCTTCACCTTTGCTCGCGGACTGGAATCCTATGCGCCGGAAACGCTGGACGCCTACACCATCGGATCGAAGAACCGGTTCTTCGGCAACAAGCTGCAGGTCAACCTCGAAGGCTTCATCTGGAAGTACCGCAACCAGCAGTTCAGCCAGTTCGGCTATGACCTTGGCAATCCGCCATCGACGGTGTTTCTGACGCGCAACATCGGCAACAGCACGATCAAGGGCTTCGATCTCGACGTCGAACTCCTTGCCGCGACCGATACCCTGTTGTCAGGCTCGGTGCAGTATCTCGACACGAGCTATGACAGCTTCGTCTATTACGTGCCGAACCAGGGGCTGCCGCCCAACACGGCCTGCCCCTTCGCGCCGACCACGCAGACGACGCCGGGCGGCACGATCAACGTCTACGCGATCAACTGTTCGGGCCGGCCCGCGTTCAATGCGCCGAAGTGGTCCGTCACGCTCAACGGGCAGCAAACGTTCCACCTCGATACGCTCAAGCTGGTGCTCCAGGCCAATACCCGGTTCCGCAGTTCCACCTTCGTCAGCGCCGATTACCTTTCGTACCTGAAGGCACCGGCCAATTTCGTCACCACGCTTTCGGTGACGCTGGCGGAGGAAAGCGATCGCTGGTCGATCACGGGCTATGTCTTCAACGTCGAAAACAACCAGCGCATCGTGAATCCCTTTACCAACAGCGCCAACCTGATCGTCGCCAACGCGGAGCAACCCCGTACTTACGGCATCCGGGCGGCGTTCAAGTTCTAGCATGAGCCAGCACCAGCTATCCGGAGCCATATTCCCATGACAGTTTCGGTCACCGACCTTCAGTACGTCGCCCTCGCCGTTCCGGACATTGCGGCGGAGAGCGATTTCTTCCGCGATGTCTGGAAGCTCGAACCCGCGTTCGAGCAGAACGGGATGGTGTACCTCGCGGCGATAGGGTCTTCGCATCCTTATGTGATCCGCCTGCGCCAGGACGAGGTCCGCAAGACCGATCTGATCGGCTATTCGGCGGCAAGCCGCTCCGATGTCGATGCCCTGTTTGCCCAGGTGCAAGGTTCGGGCGCGAAGATCATCAGCGAGCCCGCCGAACTGGACGGTCCGGCGGGAGGCTATGGCTTCAGGGCCTTCGATCCCGACGGCCATGCCTTCGAAGTGGTCGCCGACAGTGCGCAGCGGACGGTGGGCGAGTTGCCGTCCGCACTGGCGGCGCCGTTGCGCATCAGCCACGTCGTGCTCCATTCGCCCGCGCACAAGGCGCTGGAGCAATGGTATCGCGACGTGCTGGGCTTCCGGCTTTCGGACTGGCTGGGCGATTTCATGGTGTTCCTGCGCTGCAATCCGGCCCACCACCGCCTGGCGATCCTGCCGGGACCGCCCGCGCTCAACCACATCGCGTTCGACGTTGCCTCGATCGATGCCCTGATGCGCGGCCTGGCCCGGATGAACGGGGCCGGGATCGAACTGCAATGGGGGCCAGGGCGCCATACGGCGGGCAACAACACCTTCACCTATTACACCACACCCAACGGCAATACGGTGGAGTACACGTCGGACCTCGAGGAAGTTGACGAGGCGACGTGGCAGCCGAAGGTCCATACGCCGGGGCTTGAGACGATGGACCAGTGGGGCACCGGGCGTATCATCCCGGGAAACAAGCCCCATGCCGAAATGGCACCCGATCCGGCACTGTGGCAGGTGCCGGCATGATCGCCTCGGCCCTGGTGATCGGTGGCGGCATCGCGGGGATGAGCGCCGCGCTCGTGCTGAGCGGGCAGGGCGTGGCGGTCGATCTGATCGATGCCGATCCCGAATGGCGCACCTATGGCGCGGGCATCAGCGTGACCGGTACCTCGCTGCGCGCGCTCGACGATCTCGGCTTGTTGGACGAAGTGCGCCGGCGCGGGCACGTCGCCTCGGGCTTCAAGGGGCGCTCGCCGGATGGTGGCATCCTGTTCGAAGCGCCGCTGGTGCCGGATGCCGCGCCGATCAACTGCAGCGGCGGCATTATGCGGTCCGAATTGCACGAAATTCTGTCCGCGAAGGTCAAGGCCTCTCCGTTGGCGGTGCGGCTCGGCACCACGGTCGCCGCGCTTGATGACACCGGCGATGGCGTCGACGTCGCATTCTCGGATGGATCGCGCGGGCGCTTCGATCTGGTGATCGGGGCTGACGGCATCTATTCGCAGACCCGCAGCCATCTCTTCCCCGATGCCCCGGCCCCGGTCTTCACCGGGCAGGGCTGCTGGCGAGCGGTCGCGCCCCGGCCAGAGGGCATGACCGGAACGGAGATGTTCTTCGGCGGGCCGGTGAAGCTGGGCTTCAATCCCGTTTCGCCCACGCACATGTACCTGTTCGCGCTGGAGCACGTGCCGGACAACCCGCGCTATGCCCAGGAGGATATGGTCGGCCGTCTCAAGGATCTGCTGGCCGGCTTCGGAAGCTATGTCGCCGAGGTGCGCGATGGTCTGGGCGATCACTCGCTGGTGAACTACCGGCCGCTGGAATGGCAACTGCTGGCGGACCCCTGGTACAAGGGACGCGTCGTGCTGGTCGGCGATGCCGCCCACGCCACCACGCCCCACATGGCGTCGGGCGCGGGCATGGCGATCGAGGACGCGCTGGTGCTGGGGCGCGAACTCGCCGGGCATGACAGCGTCGATGCCGCGCTGGCCTCGTTTATGGCGCACCGCTTCGAACGCGCGCGGATCGTGGTGGAGAATTCCGTGCGGATCGGCACGATCGAGATGACCGGCGGGGACCAGGTGGAAGCCAATCGTATGCTGGGCGGCACGCTGGCGGCGCTGCAGAAGCCCTATTGAAGCCAGAAGCCCTGTTGAAGCCAGAAGCCCCATTGAAGAAGGTGCAACCGAACGTGGACTTTACCGGTATCGCAACGATCGAGGTCGATGGCGCGCCTGCGGCGGTGGCCGTGCGCGCGGGCAAGGCCTTGCCACTCGCGCGGGTTGGCCTGCCGAATGATGCCCTGCGGCTGCTGGAGACGTGGGAAGAGACATGCGCGGCCCTTGCCGGGTTCGGCGAGGACGCCTGGGCGCAGGCTGTGCCGTTCGACATGGCGGACGCGCTGGTTCCTTACGTGCCCCGGCAGGTGTTCTGCACGGGGGCGAATTATCGCAAGCACGTGATCGGCCTGATGATGGGCGATCCGTCGATGCGCACCGCCGACATGGAAGGCAAGTCGCCCGAGGAACTGCGCGCCCACGCCGAACGCGTGATGGACGAGAAGGCGAAGACATCGACTCCCTTCTGCTTCATCAAGCTGCCGTCCGCCGTGATCGGGCCGAACGATACGGTGGTCCTGCCGCGGCAGGTCGAAAAGCCCGATTGGGAACTGGAACTCGGCGTCGTGATCGGCAAGCGCTGCCGCCATGTGTCGCCCGAACAGGCCATGGACCACGTCGCCGCCTATGCCGTGGTGAACGATGTGACCGCGCGCGAACTGATCTTCCGCAAGGACGGCTCGGCCGTCGGGCCGGACTGGCTGGCGGGCAAGAGCTTTCCCACGTTCCTGCCGTTCGGCCCCTTGCTGGTGCCGCGCCAGAACGTGGCCGATCCCTATGCGCTGAACATCCGGCTTTCGGTGAATGGCAAGGTTTATCAGGACGAATCCACGTCCGACATGATGATCGGCATCGAACGGCAGATCGCGTTCCTGTCGAGCATCGTGGAACTGCAGCCCGGCGACCTGATTTGCACCGGTTCGCCCTACGGCAACGGATCGGCCTTCGGGGTTTACCTGCAGGATGGCGATGTGATGGAGGGAGAAATCACGGGCCTGGGGCAGCAGCGCAATCCTTGCGTGAAGGAAGGCGACGCCGGTTAACGCCGGCGGAGCCCGTCTAGCAGGAGTTTCGGCACGAACGCCTCGTATTCCTGCTCCAGCGCGGCAAGATCGGTTCCTTCCGGCACGAGCATCTTCACCACCTCTTCGCCGGAGTGGAAGAAATCGCTGATCCCGATCACGGCCAGATGGACAAACAGGGGAGAGAAATCGGTCAGTTGCTTGTCGTGGTCGGCATCGAGCAAGGCCTGGTAGGCCTCGACCGGCATGCTCTGCCATTTGCGCAGCTTCTCGCGCACTTCGGGCGAGCGGACGCTGCTCAATTCCTCGGCCATCAGCCGCTGCATGTATCGAGCCGAGCGGGTGAAGCGGAACGTGCGGTGGATCAGGTCTTCCAGCCCCGCCTCGGGGGTAAGGTCTTCCGAACGGGTTTCGACCTCGGCCTGAAGCGCGATCTGTTGCGTGACCTCCAGCAGCAAGGCCTCGCGCGATCCGAAATAGTAGCGGACAAGGGCAGGGTCGGCCCCGGCCTCGCGCGCGATGGCGGCGATCGTCACTTGCGCGGGCGTCAATTCCTGAAGCAGCTTCTTGGCCGCGGCAATCAGCGTTTCCTTGCCAACGCCATCCCCCGAACCGACCGGTCGTCCCTTGCCCCTGCGCGGCTGTTTGCTGCTGCTCATTTTTCACCCTTAGCGCGCGACTTAATTCTTGAGAACAGGAATAAAAGCGTTAGGGTTGAGGCGGGAGAAGGAGACGGGAATGGCGAATTGGGCCTTCACGCAGGGCGTCCATGATATCGGCAACGGCGTTTACGGCTATGTCCAGCCCGACGGCACATGGGGATGGTCGAACGCCGGGCTGATCGTATCGCGGGGAGAAACCCTGCTGGTCGATACGCTGATGAGCCGGAGCCTGACCAGGACGATGCTGGCGGACTTTGCGCGCGTCGACGGTGGCGATCATATCGATCGTCTGGTGAACACGCACGCGAACCCCGATCATTTCGTGGGCAACGGACTTGTCGAAGGGGCCGAGATCATCGCGACGGTCGAAACCGCGCGCGAGATGGGCGGGTTCGATCCGGTCCGATTCGCCAGCCTGGCCGATAACTGGCAGGCGATGGGCGATGCCGGGGCCTTTCTTTACGAAACCATGGGCCGCAAGTTCGACTGGAGCGACCTTGATTCCGTCGCCATGCCCAACCGTACCTTCGAAAAGTCGTTGCAGCTGAGCGTCGGCGATACCGCGGTCGAGCTGATCGACCTTGGCCCGGCGCATACCGCCTCCGACACGATCGCCTGGCTGCCGCAGCAGCGCGTGGTCTTCACCGGGGATCTGCTGTTCAACGAAGGGCATCCGATCATGTGGGACGGCCCGATCGAAAACTGGATCGCCGCCTGCGAACACATCGTCGCGCTCGATCCCGAAGTGGTTGTGCCCGGCCACGGCCCGATCACGGACACCGTGGCGGTCGCCAACCTGCGGGACTACTTCCGCTATGTCCGGGACGAGGCGCGCCGGCGGTTCGAAGCCGGGATGGGCTGGAAGGAGGCCGGGCGCGACATCAACATGGCCGAGTATCGCGGCTGGACCGATCCGGAGCGCATCGTGGCCAACGTTTTCGCGCTGTACCGGCAGTGGGGGGCGCCGCTCGCGCCGGAGGACGGGGCCGACCTGTTCGGGGAAATGGGCCGCTATGCCCGCGAACTGGCTGGGCACGAAGGGTGTGGCCATGACCATTGATGCGCCGCTCAACGCCACGCACGATCCCGCCGCGCGTTCGTGGCTCGCTTCGGCCAACCTGCCTGAAACGGATTTCCCCATCCAGAACCTGCCGTTCGGGCTGTTCGAGCACGGCGGCCGGGTGCGGGGCGGGGTGGCGCTTGGCGATTGCGTGATCGATCTGGCGGCGCTGGCTGACAGCGGATTGCTCCGGGGCGACGGGGCGCTTGCGGCCGCGAAGGCGGCCAGCGGGGAAACGCTGGCGCCGTTGCTGGCCTGTGCGCCGGCCGACGTAAGCGCCTTGCGCGCGGAGCTTTCGCAGCTGTTCCGCGACGGTGGCGGAGCCGACCGATCGGTGCTGGAGCCAATGCTCGTGCCGTTGTCGGACGTGACGCTGCGCCTGCCGGTCCGTCCGCCGGCGTTCACCGACTTCTGCACGTCTTACGATCACATCGCGCGGATGGGCCGGAAAACGCCCGGACTTGCCGCGCTGTCGCTGCCCGTCGCCTACAATGGCCGGGCGAGCTCGGTGGCGGTCAGCGGAACGCCGGTGCAGCGGCCGCTGGGACAGTTCGAAACCGCGCCCGGCAGCGGCAAAGTGCGCTTCGGCGCGGAACCGATGCTCGATTTCGAACTGGAGTTCGGCGCCTGGCTGCGGGGCGGAAACCCTCAGGGCCAGCCGCTGACCATGGCGGAAGCCGAGCAGGCCCTGTTCGGATGCTGCCTTGTCAACGACTGGTCGGCGCGGGCCATCCAGTTCTTCGAATCCATTCTCGGACCCTATCTGGGCAAGTCGTTCCTGACCACGGTCAGCCCGTGGATCGTCACGATGGAAGCGCTGGCGCCATTTCGCGTTGCGGCGCGTGGTCGTGGCGAAGGCGAGCCTGCGCTTGCCGGGCATCTTCGCGATCCCGCCGACATTGCCGGGGGAGGGCTGGCGATCGAGCTGACGGCAGAGCTTGCCGCGCCCGGCCTTTCCCCCCAGCGGATCGTGCGCACCGACACCCGCGACCTGTACTGGACGCTGGCGCAGATGGTTGCCCACCAGACCTCCAACGGCACGCCGATCGACACCGGCGATCTTATCGCCACCGGGACGGTTTCCGGGCCTGAGGACGAAAGCCGGGCCTGCCTTGCCGAGATCACGCTGGGCAGCGGCGTGCCGATCACGCTCTCCGATGGCAGCACGCGCACGATGCTGGAAGACGGCGACATCCTGACCATACGCGGCCGCGCCACGCGCGATGGCTTCGTTCCGATCGGCTTCGGCGAATGCGCCGGGGCCATCCAACCTGCGCGGAGCCTTGCATGAGCCTGTTCACCTGCGGCGATCGTGCGCCGATCCCGGTCCGCGCACGCGGCCAGCATCTGGTTGTCGACATCCATTGCCACCTCGGCATTCCGGCGGCCGATGCCATCGTGCAGGCGCACTATCCGGGGCCGCCGCCGGGCATCAACGATTTCACCAGCGCCAAGACCAGCGAGGTCAACCGAGCGATGTTCGGCGCGATGGGCCGCACGCTCAACACGCTCGATACGCGCCTTGCCGACATGGACCGGCTGGGCATCGATGTGCAGGCGCTGTCGCCCAGCCCAGGGCAGTATTTTTACTACGCTGACGCCGAGACCGGCCGGGATGCCGCGCGGGCGGTGAACGACGGGATGGCTGCGGCGGTCGCCAGCCAGCCCGACCGGTTCGTGGGCATGGGCACGGTTCCGCTGCAGAACGCGGAACTGGCCATCGCGGAAATGCGCCGCTGCGTGGCCGAGCTTGATCTGCGCGGCATCGAGATCAGCTCGAACGTCAACGGCGAAGACCTCCATGCCGAACGCCTGCGCCCGTTCTGGGCGGCCGCCGAGGAGCTGGGCGTGCTGATCTTCCTGCACCCCCTGGGCTTCACGCAGGGGCAGCGGATGAGCGAATATTACTTCAACAATCTGATCGGCAATCCGCTGGAATCCACCCTGGCGATCGGGCACCTGATCTTCAGCGGCACGCTGGACCGGCATCCGGGGCTGAAAATCTGCGTGGCGCACGGCGGCGGCTATCTGCCGGGCTATTGGGGCCGCATGGACCATGGCTGGCGGGCGAGGGGGGATTGCAGCGAGCACTGCCAGCACGCGCCCTCAAGCTATCTGCGCAAGCTCTGGCTCGATACGCTGGTGTTCGATCAGGACCAGCTCGACAGCCTGGTCCGCACGCATGGCGCGGATCGGCTGTGCCTGGGTACCGATTACCCCTTTGACATGGCGGAGCCCGATCCCGTCGGTTTCCACGCGCGGTTGGCGGAGGAGGACAAGGCACGCATCCTTGGCCTCAACGCCGCCGGTCTGCTGGGCCTGGCGCCGGCATGACGCCGACCGAGGGGGCGCCGCGGCAGGCCTTGTCGTCGTACTGGGCGCTCGCCGTCCTTTTCCTGACGAACGTTCTCAACCAGGGCGACAGGATGCTGTTCGGCGTGGTGGCCGAACCGATCCGCACGGACCTGCGGTTGAGCGATACGCAGCTGGCGCTGGCCAGTGGTCTGTTCTTCGTGCTGTTCAGCCTGCTCGGGGGCGTGTTCATCGCCAGGCACGTGGACCGGGGCAACCGCGTCAGGATTCTGGCGGCGGGCATCGCGCTGTGGTCGTTGGCGACAGCCTGGACCGGACTTGCCCACAGCTACCTATCCCTGTCGTTGGCCCGGATTCTCGTCGGCATTGGCGAGGCCACGGCTTTTCCCGTGGCCATGTCGATGATTCCCGATCTTTTCCGGACCGAAACGCGCGGCCGAGCCGTATCGATCTACCAGTCGAGCAATTTCGTCGGAATCGTCGGTGGTACGATACTGGCCGGGGTTCTTGCCGCCTTGATGGGGTGGCGCAGCATGTTCATCGTGTGCGGCGGAGCGGGTCTGGCGGTGGCCGCGCTTCTGGCCCTTACCGTGCGGGAACCCGCCCGCGCTCGCGCCGACGACGAGTCCCCCGTGGCCTACTGGACCGATCTCGTGACCGGCTTTCGCGCGGTGCTGCGCATAAGGGAGGTATTGTACCTGTCGGTGGGCCTTGGCTTCACCGCCATGATGGGGTCGGTGCTGGGAGCATGGGGGCCGGCGTTCCTGATCCGGCTGCACGGGATCGAACTGGGGCAGGTGGGGATTTTGATCGGTCCACCGGTCGGGCTTGGCGGCATTGTCGGGACCGTCGCGTCAGGTTTTCTCGCCGACGGCGTGGTACGCCGCACCGGGCGGCGCAATGCCATGCTGCGGGTTTCGTTGGTGGCGGTCCTGCTCTCCCTGCCGTTCATGGCGGGCTTCGTCTTCGTGCGGGAAATCCAGCTTGCCCTGGTGTGCGCCGGCGTCATGAACCTGCTGCTCAGCGCGGCCATTCCGCCGATCATGAACTACGCGATCGGGCTGGTCGGGCCGCGCGAGCGCGGGATCACCGCGACCGTCGTGATCATCCTGATGGGCCTCGTCGGGGGAGCACTCGGTCCGGCTGTTGTCGGCGCGATCAGCGATGGGTGGCAGGCCGAACACGGCGCGCAGGCACTCCGCTACGGACTGGCCGCGATGCTGGTTTCCCCGATCATCGCCGGGTGGATCATCGCGTCCGTGCTGAGAACGGGCGACGTCAGGATCTGAGCGACAGTCCGAATATCGGCCTGCCTGGGGCAAGGCGGAAGCTGGACTTCCCGTCATCGCCTCCTGCGTACGATTCCGCTGTTTATGAAACCGTGAGGTTCATTGCGGGAACATCTCGACATGGGTTTCAGCGGTGCTACCGTAGTAGACGACGCGGCGCACCAGGAACGAAACGATATAGCCGGCGCAGCCTTTGTCTTTCACCTTTTCGCTGAAGGCAGCATAGCTATACTCGGGATCGCCGGCCTGAGCCCAGCGCACCAGCGCTTCGACGCCCGCGTTGTCGAATGTGGCAGCGACGGCGCCCGCCGAATGCGGCAAATCGAGTGCGATGCAATCGCCATCGGGCAGCGCCGGCCTGTCGCCCACAACGCCATTATCCGCGATGCCCGATCGCGGCGTTCACCCATTAATTAAATACGAGTAGAATATTATTGATGCCCTTGGGGGCGCATGCTAGGCGTCCCGTCGGCAGATCCGCAAGACAGCCGGTCGCCAGCGGGAGAGGCGGTTTGGACGCAGCGCAACGATCGATCGATCCGGTTCTCGAACGTCCGAGGATGGGTGCCTATCGCTGGATGCTTTATATCGCCTGCGGCGTGCTGATGGCGTTGGAAGGCTACGATGCCTACGTGGTCGCCAATCTGGCCGCGGTCATTGCCAAGGGGCTGGCCATCCCGATTCCGGCGATGGCCTTCGTATTCACCGCGCAAGCTGCCGGTATGGCGCTGGGGTTCTACACCATCCCCATGCTGGCCGACCGGATAGGCCGCCGCGGCTTGATTATCGCCGGTTCGGCGCTGTTCGGCGTGTTGACGCTGGTATCGACGGTGGCGGTCGATTTGCAGCAATTCGCCATCGTGCGCTTTCTGGCGTTCGCGTCGCTGGGCGGAACGATGCCCAACATCGTGGCGCTTGTTGCCGAATTCATGCCCACGGTAAGGCGTGGGCGCCTGTTGACCTGGCTGTTCATCGCGCATGGGCTTGGCGCATCCATCGCCGGGCTGATAGGCCCGACACTGGTGGCCTATCATTCCTGGCAAGCGGCGTTCTGGGCCGGCGGTGGGCTGCTGCTGGCGTTCGTTCCCTTCCTCTACCTCTACCTGCCCGAATCCTGCCGTTTCCTGATCGTGCGCGATCCCTGCGATCCGCGTATCGGTCGCATCTTGCGGCGGATCGACAACACGTTCGAATACGCGCCCGGCGCCCGTTTCGTTACGGCGGAGGCCAGCACGACCGGCATCCCGCTGGCGGGGCTGTTCCGTGAAGGCCGCGCGTTGATGACACTGATGCTGTGGCTGGCGATGGGGGCTGCGCTGTGCGTGACGGCAACGCTGTCGGCATGGCTGCCCAGCTATCTTCACGTGCTTGGCGGGTTGGACACCAGCACGGCCACACGGATGTCAGCCATGTCCGCGTTCGGCGCGATCGCCGGGCCGGTGCTGCTGACCGCGATGATGAAGCGCATGGGGATGGCAAGGTCGCTGATGCTGACGCTGTTCATCGCCTTCATCGTGATGAGCCTGACCGGCATGGTGCGGGAAAGGCCCCAGCTTGGCTGGGTGTTTGGTGGGGCGTTCGGTTTGCTGGTGATCAGTGCTCAGGCCGGTCTGAACTCGCTCGTGGCGTCAAGCTATCCCAGTTCGATCCGCTCCACGGCTATCGGCTGGGCTGGTGGCATCGGGCGCGTGACATCGATGATAGGACCGGGGCTGGGCGGCGCGATGCTGGCGGCAGGCTGGGGTTCGTGGCGCATCTATCCCGCGGTGGCATCGCCACTGCTGCTGGCGGCTATCGCCATGATGGTTTTTCACACTCTGCGGTCGGATGGGATTCCTGACACGCGCGATTGATGGACAGTGGACTGGTGACAAACATGCAAAGAAGATCGTTGTTGGCCGGTGCGGGAGGATTGGTGCTGGCGGGCGCGACGCGGCTATCGGCCCGCGCCGAGCCACGGGTGTCGGCAACGGACCCGCTGTTCGACGCGCACATCCATTTCTTTTCAAGCGATATCGCCGCCTATCCGATCGATCCGCGTTTCGCGCGCGAGCCGGAGGAGGTGCTGCGCGCCCGGATCATGCACGCGCCGGCCACCCCGGAAACGGTGTTTCCGCTATGGCAAGCGGCGGGTGTCGTGGGCGGCGTGGGCGTGCAATACAGCGGGGCCTACAAGACCGACAACAGGTACGTCCTGCATGTGGCGGACGCCCACCGCGACCGGATCGCGACGGAGATCATCGTCGATGCGCGCAATCCCGCCGCCGCCGCCGATATCGAAGCCAAAGTGCGCGACCATCACGTCGATGCGCTGCGTGTCACGGGGTTGGCCGACGCCAGCGGCCACTACCCCTGGCTCGATTCCGAACCGACCCGGGCAATATGGGCGCTGGCGGAACGTCTGGGGCTGCCCGTGGGGGTGACGTATCTGCCGCCCAAGGTCACCGGCAACGCCTTCGCGGCGATCGCGGGCCTGGCGGACCGCTATCCGGGCTGCACGATCCTGTTCGAACATCTGGGATGGACGGGCGGCCCCAATTCCGCCGGTCTCCTGGCCGAGCACGCGACGCTCGCGGCGCGCAGCAACGTCCGCTTCAAGTGGACCACGATGGATATAGACGCGCTGACTGCCGCGGGGATCGACCCCGCGTATTGCCTGCGCGACGCCGTTCGCCTTTACGGCGGCTCGCGCATCATGTGGGGATCGGACTTCGGCAACACCACGCGGCCTTATGGCGGGATCGCCAAGGATGCGCGCGATTCCTGCGCGCTGCTATCGGCGGCGGATCGCCGGGCGGTACTGCACGATACGGGGCGCGCCACCTTCCGGCGGCGCGCCTAATTCTACCAGGGAACCTTACCGCTATCGCCATAGAGACCGCCGGTCGGGCCGTCTTCATCGAGAAGTGCCAGCCCGATCGCTACCGCCGCGCCCTCGCTGGGCGGGCGGCCGTTGCTGTTGGAAAGATCGGTCGCGCACAGGCCGGGGTTAGCCGCATTCACCTTGATAGGCGTGTCGAGCAACTCGTTCGCGAACTGCACGGTAACCGCGTTCACGGCTGTCTTCGACGTGTTGTAGGCCAATAACCGGCTGAACGAGAACGGCGCCTCGCGGCCGCTGGACAACGAAAGCGAGGCAAGGCCCGTCGACATGTTGACGATGCGGCCCGCCTTGCTGGCGCGCAGCAGGGGAAGCATCGCCTGCGTCACCGCCACGACGCCGAACACGTTGGTTTCATAGGTCTGGCGCATCAGGCCCAGATCCGACAGGCTGGGTGGAACCCCCTTTTCCAGCGAGACGGCGGCGTTGTTCACCAGGACATCAAGCCGGCCCCATTCGCTGGAGAGACGCTCCGCCGCGGCGGCGATGCTGTCGGCATCGGTAACCTCCAGGGGCTGGAAGTGAACTTCCAGCCCTTCGTCCCGCAGCGCGGTTGCTGCTGCTTCGCCCGCCACAGGATTGCGCGCGCCCAGCACTACAATCACTCCGTGCCGCGCGAGCCCTCGGGCGATCTCGAACCCGATGCCCTTGTTGCCCCCGGTAACCAGCGCGATCTTGCTGCCGGTGTCAGACATCGAACGGTGCCGAGCGGGGATAGCGGCCGATGTATTGCAGGAACTGGCCGAAATATTTGTCGCTGCGGATCAGCGTGCTCTTGCCGTATCCCCGGAAGCGCAGCGCGAACAGGATCGGCTCGTCCTCGGCATAAAGCTTGTGCATGTAGTCAATCCGGCTCTGCAATTCCGCGGCTGCGGCTTCCGGCCCCAGTTCATCCGCCTGCGACTTGCGCATGGCCACGAGGAAATAGGCGTCGGACCAGCCAGGGGCGACCTGGGAACTGCCAGCCATGAAGAACCGTTCGGTGCCGTCGGAAAGCTGCATGTGGGCAGTAAGCCAAGTGCCGCCGAAAAGCTGCGTATCGGCGATGCGCGCTTCGGATTCCTGCCGCACGACGATCACGTAGTCCCCGAAATCCACCTTGGTGGGATTGGGGTTGTTGATGCCGTGGACGGTCTGAAGGTGCTGGAAATCGACGAGGTTGGACGATCCGATCCAGCCCTCGATCGGCCGCAAGCCGCGATGGAATGCACGGAAAACAACCTCGTCTTCCGAGACGTTGGGCAATTCCGGCAGGTCGAACAGGGGCGTTTCACCGTTGAAGGCCCAGATCATCCCCCAGCGTTCCGCCGCCGGATAGGAAAAGATGCGCACGGCGCGCGGGATGTGGGTTTCGCCCGGAATGTCCACGCAATCGCCGTTGGGGCCGAACTTCCAGTGGTGGTAGGCGCAGCGCACCGCGCCATCGACGAGGCAGCCTTGCGCAAGATCCGCCCCCACGTGCGGGCAGTAGGCGCTTTGCACCACCGGCCGGCCTTCGGCATCGCGATAGACGATGACCCGCGTGCCGAGGAAATCGCGCCCGACGATTTCGCCGGCAGGCAGTTCTTCCGCCAGCATCAGCGGGTTCCAGTTCTTCAGATAGGTGCCATCTGGCTCCTTGCCGTATTCCTGCCCCGCGAAAGGCGGGGGCGGCAGGATGGGGGCGGCTTGCTGGGTCGTAGAATCGGACATCTGTTTCTCCCTTGATGGCGGGGAAGTAGCAGATCGGCCCGTGCTCTGGAATATATTTTATAGTGAGCTATAATTTATTCCCTGATAATTGCTTCCTGTTCGGCGGTGCGGCCGCTGGCACGGCGCCAAGGCCTTCCAGGATCAGGCTTCGCACGAAGCCCTTGTAGCGCGCGGCGGTATCGGCGGAACTCTCGTCCCACTCCACTCCATCGCGGTCAAAAAGCTTGGATGCCTGCAGGTATTTTTCGCAAAGCCCCATGATGGCGAGGAAGGTGAAATAGGGATCGACCGGCCGCAGCGTTCCTTCCGCCACGCCGGCGGCGATGATCGAGCGATAGATTTCCAGCGTTTTCGACATCCAGACATTGATGAGCTCGGCCGCCAGGGGATCGGTTTCATCGCCGATGATTTCCACCATCAGCCGATGGTAGAAGGGGTTGGCCATCAGGAAATCGACCATCGCATCGATGCGGATGGCCAGACGGTCCGGCGCGGACGTGGCATCGCTTTCCACCGCGGCCACGCTGTCGCCAAACTCCTTCGACAGCATTCGGGCCACGTCGACCAGCAAGCGCGTGCGGTCCTGGAAATAGTATTTGAACAGCGTAAGGTGAACGCGGGCGTGGCGCGCGGCGACCGAAAGCGAAAGCTTTTCCGGCGGCAGGGTCCGCAATAGTTCGGCGGTCTGTTCAATCAGCAGCTCCTTGCCGATCCGTCGCTTGCCGGTGGGGCGCCCGATCGCCCGGGTCACTTTCCCGGCGGTCCGCTCGGCCTTCTTGCGCGGGGCTCCGGCCTTCTTTTTCCCCCGCGTTGGTACGTCTTGCTTGTCCACTCGCCAAATCCTCGATCGCCAAAACGCAGGGGCCGATACGCCGCATGACGGCCCTGTCGCGCGGTGTCGCGATGCCGGACCGATCGCAAGCACTACCGCGCGGTTTCGCCAGCGACAACATCTTGCGGATTCCCGAACAACAATTATCGGTGCATATAATTTGATGGAGAAAAGCCTTTATGAGTGTGGCCGGCGTAGATACCCACGCGCATATCTTTCACGCCGGGATGCCACTCTCCCCGGACGCCTGGCATCGGCCCGCGGGGGAAGCTCCGATCGAGCTTTATCTCGACAACCTGCGCGCAGCCGGCATCGACCGTGCGGTGTTGGCGGCGGCCAGCCTGTTCGAAGACAACAACGATTATGCGCTGAAGGCCACGGCGACGCATCCGAATCTGCGCACCACGGTTATCGTGGATCCCGCGACGGACGATTATGCGCTGCGCGAGATGGCGTCGGCCGGGGCGGTTGGTGTACGCCTTCAATGGCGTAGCACGCCGTCGCCGCCCGACCTTGCCGATCCGGTGTGGCAGCGCTTTCTGCGCCGCCTGGCAAACGGGGGCTGGCATGTGCAATTGCACGACCGGGGGGATCGCCTGCCCGCCGCCATCGCCGCGATCGAACGGAGCGGCGTGCCACTGGTAATCGATCACTTCGGCCGCCCTGACGCGGCGCTGGGCGTGAATTGCACCGGCTTCCAGGCCGTGTTGGGCGCGGTCGAGCGCGGGCGCTGCTGGGTCAAGCTCTCCGCCGATTTCCGTATCGGCTCCGACGCGCTTGTCCGGCAACTGACCGATGCCCTGCTTCGCCACGCCGGCACCGACCGGCTGTTCTGGGGAAGCGACTGGCCCTTCGTGGCGTTCGAGGCAGGCATGACCTATGGCCGGGCGATCTCTCGCTTCGAAACGCTGGTGCCCGATCCAGCCGTGCGTGATGCGATCCATCGCACGGCCGGACGTTTCTATTTCGGAGATCAATAATTATAATTGGTTTGAAATAAAAATCACTGTCGGATAAGCCATGCGTGCGGCGGCTAGGAAGAAGGGTTCGCGCATGGAGACGGGATATCGTGAGAGGCTGCGGGCGCCGCTGAATTCGCCTGATTTTCGGGGCGCGCGGCCGCGTCGTTACGAACGCAGCGTCGTGAATGGCATGATCGTGGAACGCGACGTGCGCGTGCCCACGCGGTTCGGGTTCGATATATGGATCGATCTCTTTCGCCCGGAAGGCGAACGCGGCGAACTGCCGGTTCTGGTGGCGTGGACTCCTTATGGCAAGCACGATCCCGCCCCGTTGGCGACGATCTTCCCGGCCTCTGGCGTGCAGGAAGGCTGGATGTCGGACTTCACGATTTTCGAGGCGCCCGATCCGGTCTACTGGACGGCGCGCGGCTATGCCGTGATCACCGCCGACGTGCCCGGCACATGGTTTGCCGAAACCGAAGCCAGCTATTTTTCNNTGGTCCAATGGCAAGGTGGGCCTTTCGGGAGTGTCCTATCTTTCGTCGTGCCAGTGGAAAGTGGCCGCGCTGAAGCCGCCGCACCTGGCGGCGATCAACGTGTGGGAAGGGTGGTCGGACACCTACAACGAGATCGTCCGGCACGGCGGCATTCCGGAAACAAGCTTCTGGCCCTACATCCACGTGCGCTGGGGTGCGTCCGACCGGCAGGTCGAGGATCTGTGGGCGCAAACCGTGGAGCACCCCTATTTCGACGCATACTGGCGATCGAAGGTCGCCGATTTCAGCGCGATCGACGTTCCGGCCTATGTCGTGGCCAGCTGGTCCGATCACGGCGTGCACACGCGTGGCACGCTGGAAGGCTTCAAAGGCTTGTCCTCCCCGCGCCGATGGCTGGAAATCCACGGCGGGAAGAAGTGGGCTTATTATTACGAGCCGGATTCGATCGCGCGGCAGGCAGCCTTTTTCGATCACTTCCTGAAAGGGGAGGAGACAGACCTGGTCGACTGGCCGCCCGTGCGCTTGCATGTGCGCGATCGTTATGGCGAGGCGACGATCCGCGCCGCCACGGCGTGGCCGGTGGAAGGCACGCGGTACGAGCGGCTATATCTGGACGGGGAAAGCGACGGCCTTGGCGCGTTGCCGCCCGCGGCAGGCTCCGAGGTCTGCTATGATCCGCTGGACCAGCAAGGGTGCGCAGTGTTCGATTTCCCGGTCACCGAGGATCTCGACCTCGTGGGACACATGAAGCTGAAGCTGTGGGTTTCGACCGACGAGGGCGATGACCTTGATCTGCATGTTGCGGTGGAAAAGCTGCGCCCGGACGGCGGCAAGGAAGGCTTCGCGCACTGGGCAGTGTTCGAGGACGGACCGGTCGCTCTGGGATGGCAGCGCGTATCACGCCGCGCGCTCGATCCGGTGCGGTCCACCGCGCATCAGCCGGTGCTGTCCAACGATCGCGACGAAAAGCTTGCGCCGGGCGAGATCGCCGAAGTGGATATCGAGATCCTGCCTTCCGGCACGCGCTTCCGGCCGGGCGATACCTTGCGGCTGATCGTGAAAGGGCGCGACATCTACGATCACCCCAAGCCGATGCTGTACATGCGCCACGAAGATACCGTGAACCGGGGCACGCATCGCATTCATACTGGCGGCGATCGCGCGTCATACATTCTGATACCGCGAGTGGACAAGTAAGCGATGGACGTGGCGCCGCGTGCCAAGCAGGAAAGGGTGCATGATGAGCGAGGTTAAGGACGTGGCGGACGATTTGCGGGCCGGTTTGCGGCGGCTGGCGAAGGCGGTGGTCGTCATCACGACGCGGCACGAAGGGCAGCGGCACGCGATGGCTGCGACGGCGGTAAGCGAACTCAGCATGGACCCGCCGTCGTTGCTGCTCTGTGTGAACCGGGGAGCGAGCCTGCACGGGCCGCTGGCGGCGGGGGCACCGTTCTGCGTGAACATCCTGCACGCCGGTCAGGAAGCGCTTTCGGCGCTCTGCAGCGGACGCGAGAAAGGCGAGGCACGCTTCGCGTCGGGCGCGTGGACCGGAGAGGAAGACGGCCCGCCGTGGCTGGAGGATGCACAAGCTAGCTTCGTGTGCGTGTACGAGGATCGCATGGAATACGGCACGCACAGCGTGATAATTGGCCGCGTCACCGACGTGCGCCTGCACGGCGATGTCGATCCGCTGGTCTATGTCGACGGGCGCTATACCCGCGTCGCCTGAACGGCGTGCCGCACCAAAAAGGGCGCCCGATCCTCGGCGGGATCGGGCGCCCTTTTCATCGCTGTGAACGTGTCAGGCCGTCATGGCCTTCCCGCGCTGGCAACGGCCTTGTTGATGGCGGCAATGTTCGCGCCACTGAACGCTTCGCGGTTTTCGTAGACCCAGTCGAACGACCGTTCGCGCTGGCGATTGGCCTTGTTGAAGCGCGGCATCACATAGCGCATCATCAGTTCGTAGGAGCGCTTTGTCGCCTCGAAGTTCATCCAGTTGGTGCCGGTCATCAGCAGGCAACCAAAGGGACCGGTGCGCTCCCACATCCGCTCGAGAAACTCGACCGCGTCATCCGGCGTGCCGACAAGGCCACCGCGCAGCGCGATCAGTTTGGCCGCGTCGTTCCCCGCCTTCGCGCGGGAATCGGCATAGCTCGCGGGATTGAGCGCTTCGAGATAGCGCATCCAGGGCTCAAGCCCGAACTCCACCGCCTTGGCGGCCTCTTCGCGCGTTTCGGCGAGGTGGAACGATACGACGACGCGCAGGTTATCGCGGCTCAGCTGGTTGCCAAATTCGCGGCCCGTTTCCTCTGCCAGCGCCCAGCTGGCGTTCACGTCGCCACCGCCATGGGTGAGGATGCCGAAGTTGTAACGCCCGGCCAGCCGCGATCCGACCGGCGTGCGCGAGGTGACGACGGTCATTTCCGGCAGCGGGTGGCTGTAGGGTGAAAGCTGCATGCTGGCATCGCGCAGCGTGAACCATTCGCTGTCGTGCGTGACGACTTCGCCACTGACGAGACGATGGATCACATCCACACCCTCGACCAGCCGCGCGCGCTGCTGCTCCGGCGCAATGCCCAGCATCGCCGCGTCGGACACCAGCATCCCCGGGCCGAAACCGAACATCGCGCGCCCCCGCGTCTGGTGATCCAGCTGGATCATGCGATCGGCGATCATGTAGGGATGGTGATAAGGCACGGAGATCACGCCAGCGCCGATGCGGATGCGCGAGGTGCGTTCTGCCGCCGCGGCGATGAACAGGTCTGGCGATCCGTAGATCTGCATCCCGCCCGAATGATGCTCGCCCATCCAGACTTCCGAAAAGCCCAGGTATTCGAGCCATTGCACGAGTTCGAAATCACGCTGCATGCACAGCGAGACATCTTCGTCGTTGCCGTGATGGGGGGGGAGGAACACTCCCGTTCGCACATGGCGGGACTCAGTCAAGCAAGGCCTCCACAAGTTTGTTTTGCCGCGCGTCTGCATCGCGGTTGCCTTCGATCCATAATCCGACCGGCGGGGAGGAGGCAAGATAAATTATAGTTGATTAGAAAAATGCGTGTCGACTCGCCGGCAGGTCATCAACGAGGCAAACGGCTTCCCCCGGCGCGTTGGACGAGCGATGGGGCGAAACCTGCGAGACCGCACAAGCTGAAGCCGCTGCCGCGGATGTCGGAAAATCCACGATTTTATCCCGCCAGCCCATGTTAGGAATATCTCAAAAATCCATGGAAATATGGAATATGAAGTTTATTTATCCTCTCTATTGAATTTATTTTTGGTACATGTATGCTCCGTCGAACACGAAAAGAGCCGCCATCGGGTGGGCTTCAATATGGGGAGAGCAGGCAGATGCGCCTGGGTTGTACCGTTTCCGCTCTTGCACTGGTTATCGCGACATCGCCCGTCGCCGTCGCGCAAACCAGCGATTCTTCCACGAAGACAAATATGGTTGACGGGCAATCGCCGGAGGCGCAGCCGGAGTCCGGGATTACCGACATCATCGTCACCGCACAGCGCCGCACGGAATCGATCCAGAATTCGTCGCTTTCCCTTGCCGTGGTCGATGCAAAGCAACTGGCCACCGCCGGGGTGACGCAGCCGGAAGGCCTGAGCCGGCTGGTACCCAACCTGCAAGTCGGCTCGTTCGCCTATGCGCGCATCTATCTGCGCGGCGTTGGCGATAACACGGCGAACGGCTTTGCGCAGTCTGCGGTCGCCTTCAACGTGGATGGCGTGCATGTGGCGCGTTCCACGCAGTATGGCGGCAGCTTCTACGACGTAGCGCGGATCGAGGTGCTGAAAGGCCCGCAGGGGACGCTTTACGGGCGCAACGCTTCGGCCGGGGTGATCAACGTGATTACCAACGCGCCCACGCAGAAATTCGAAGGCTACCTCAGCGCCAACGTCGGCAACTACAATTTCTACCAGCTGCAGGGCGCGCTCAACGTGCCCATCACCGATACGCTTGCTGGTCGCGTGGCCTTCAACGTGGTGGAGCGCGATGGGTATCTGCAGGATGGATACGACGATGAATCGCAGCGGTCCGGCCGTCTGCGGTTGTTGTGGGAGCCGAGCAGCGCCGTCAGCCTCGGGTTGAAGGCCGATGTCACGCACACCGGCGGCAAGGGGCAATCGGGCGTCGTATTCCCCACGCCGGCCGGCGCCGATCCCTGGATGGCGGCCTCCGGCGATCTGGTTCGGCAATACCAGATCGCTACCGGATCGCCGCGCGTTCCTACCGATGGCTTCGTGGACAACACCTATGTCGGCGTTTCGGCGGAGCTGAACGCCAAGCTGGGCTTTGCCGACCTCACCGTGGTTCCCGCCTATCGCTGGCAGGATTTCGCGTTCTACGCATCGCCGGCCGGCAACCTCAATTTCCGCGAGGCGGACAAGGTCTATCAGACCTCGCTCGAAGTCCGGCTGGCGCGGAATACGTCGAACTACAACATCGTGCTCGGCGGGTTCTATTTCCGCGAAGTCACCTATGCGGATTCCCGCATCGACCAAGGCGCGCGTGCGGGCGCCCTGGCGGGCAACTCATCGATCTTCACGTCCTATCGCGCGCCAACCAAGGCGCTCGCGGTATTCGCCGACGGGCGCCTTTCGCTCACCGATCGCCTCCGCGTGCTGGCGGGCATTCGCTACACCGATGAAAAGCGCGGCCTGTTCGGGGTGACCACGACCTTTTCCACCATCGCCAGCGTTCCCACCTGTCCGCCGACGATCGCGCTGTTCGATCCCGCCTATCGCTTCTGCCTTCAGGGCCGGGCTGATAACGAGGTGAAGAACAACGCCGTCACCTGGCGCGGGGGCGTGGAATTCGATCTCGCGCCACGCTCCATGGCCTATGCCCGCGTCGATCGCGGCTTCAAATCGGGCGGGGTTTTCTCGGGCGCGGCCCCGGGCAATGACTATGCGCCGGAATTCCTGACATCCTACGTCGCGGGCGTGCGCAACCGCTTTCTCGACAACAAGTTGCAGGTCAATCTGGAAGGCTTTTACTGGGACTATCAGGACTACCAGTTCACGTTCGTCAATTTCGACACGCGCGGCGTATCGGCGCTTGTGACCCGCAATGTCGGCGCGGCCCGCATCTATGGCGGCAATGTCGATGTCGTGTGGCAGCCGCAGCGAAGCGATACCTTCACCTTCAACGTCGAATACCTGAACGCGCGCTTCAAGTCGTTCACCTACACAACATCGCTTGCCAGCGATCCGGCGCGGGAATGTCCTTCGCTGGGCGTGGTCGGGTCGGTGAACGCACCCGGCCGCGGTCCGGTGAGCCTTTATGGCTACAGCTGCGCCGGCGCGGCGCTTCCCCGCGCGCCCGAATGGACGCTGCGCGGCGGATGGACGCATGAATTCGAACTGTCGAGCGGTGCTACTTTCACTACCGATATCGATGCGCAGTACAGCTCATCCTACAAGCTTGATCTCACCAAGGTGGCGTTCCTCACGCAGTCGCCCTACGCGCTTCTCAACGCGCAGCTCACGTACCGCTCGCCGGACCGGCAGGTTACCGTCACGGCCTGGATGCGCAACATCACCAACCGCGCCGTTTACAACGATGCCCGTCGCTATGGCTCCACCAACTTTGCCGGCGGCGATATCCGGCCGCCGCGCACGTTCGGTGCATCGCTGAAGTACAGCTTCTAAGGCTGCGCGCATTCCGCCACGCCAGGAGTGGGCGCCGATCTTGCGACGGCGTCCACTTCAGGTTGCGGCGTCGTCCGGCAGGGACCACGCCTGTTCGTCTTGCGCCACGGCCTTGTGCAGCCATCGCCGGAAGCGGGCGACAAGCGGCTCGTTCCAGCGTGGCCGGCTGCACCGGAAATAGTAGGCTCCCAGCCGGACAGGCTCCCAGGGGCCGTCATCGGGCGACAGCATGACCAGTCGGCCGCTGGCCAGATCGTCGGCAACCAGGTAATGGTTGGCCAGCGCCACGCCTTGCCCCGATCGTGCCGCGACGAGCGCCAGGTGCGCCTGCCCGTACCGCGCGACGGGCTGGCTTACCTTGGGGCTAAGGCCTTGTAGCGAAAGCCAGTTGGCCCATTCCGCATCGGACCGCTCCTGGATCATCGGCAGGTCCAGAATGTCCTCGCGCTGGCGCAGGGCGCCGTGCCGGCCGATCCTGAAAGACGGCGCGGCGACAGGAAACACCACGGGCCGGGCAATTTCCTCCGCGCGCATGTCATCGGGCAAGGTCTTGGCGTCATCGTCGAACAGATAGCGGATGTCGCCGTCCGCTTCGTCGTGCCGGAACGATGGTTCCGTGTCGGTGGAATGAAGATCGACCAGCGGTCCGCTGCGTTCGCGCGCGCCGGTGCGAAAGTCCGGGAGGCGTTGCGCCAGCCAGTGCAATGAAAAGCCTGCGGAACACCAGATGGTCAGCGGGCGCGCGTGCGCTCCCTTCACCGCGCTCGTCGCCGCTTCCATGTCGGAAATGGCGGCGGCGATTCGCGCGTGATACCGGCGCCCGGCTTCGGTCAGCTCGCCCGTCCGGCGATTGTACAGCGTGACGCCCAGGAAGGTTTCCAGCGCGGCCATGTGACGGCTGACGATGGCGTGGCTAATCTGCAGGGAGTGCGCCGCCTTGCGAATGCCACCCAGGCGACCGACCCTGTCGAACGCGCGCAGCACGGCAAACGGCGGAAGGATTCCGGTGCTCATGGTGGTAACCTAACGTTACCACCCCGACCATACAAGGCGCCTTCCGCCGACCGGTGGAGCACTCTAGGCCGGCGGCTACCGCGATCCATGCCACCCTTTTCCGCGTGCGTATCCCATCGGCACAGCAGGAGTTGCCTCATGACGAACCAGTCCATTCTCGAACGCCGCGAACGCGCTGTACCGCGTGGCGTTGCCACGGCGACACCGGTCTTCGCGGCCCGTGCCGAGAATGCCGAGATCTGGGACGTGGAAGGCAAGCGCTACGTCGATTTCGCGGGCGGCATCGCCGTGCTCAACGTGGGGCACCGACATCCCCGCGTGATGGCGGCCGTTGCCGAACAGCTCGATGCCTACACGCACACGGCGTTTCAGGTCATGGCTTACGAGCCCTATATCGAGCTGGCCGAGAAGCTGAACGCGATCGCGCCGGTGGAAGGCGAAGCCAAGACCATCTTCTTCACCACCGGCGCGGAAGCGACCGAGAACGCGGTGAAGATCGCCCGCGCCGCCACCGGCCGTCCCGGCATCATCGCCTTTGCCGGCGGTTTCCACGGGCGCACCCTGCTGTCTTCGGCGATGACCGGCAAGGTCAATCCCTACAAGCGGGGTCTCGGTCCGTTCCCGGCCGAAATCTACCACATCCCGCTCCCCTCGGAATCGAGCGGCGTCACGCTGGACCAGACGCTCAAGGCGCTGGATTTCCTGTTCGCGGCGGACATCGAGCCGGAACGCATCGCGGCGTTCATCATCGAGCCGGTGCAGGGCGAGGGCGGCTTTCACATGGCCGATCCCGGCCTGTTCGAGGCGCTGGACAAGCTGCGCCAGACCTACGGTATCCTGATCATCGCTGATGAAGTGCAGACCGGCTTTGCCCG